>NZ_WTLC01000109.1:0-889 GCF_011378875.1 Pseudoalteromonas sp. Z9A5 | reverse complement strand
GAGAGACTTGAACTCTCACAACCGAAGTTACTGGAACCTAAATCCAGCGCGTCTACCAATTCCGCCACTCCCGCATCGTTTGTGTAATAAAACACAGGTAGTTATTTTAAACTCTTCATTGAGTGCAATTTAACTCTTGCAGAGCCATTTCTAAAAGAAGAAATGGTGGCTAAGACGGGATTTGAACCTGTGACCCCATCATTATGAGTGATGTGCTCTAACCAGCTGAGCTACTTAGCCATTGTTGGCTGGGATACCAGGATTTGAACCTGGGAATGCCAGGATCAAAACCTGGTGCCTTACCGCTTGGCGATATCCCAACAATAACAATTGATAGTTTTAATTCTTATCAAGAATTATGGTGCGGAAAGAGAGACTTGAACTCTCACATCCTAAGATACTGGAACCTAAATCCAGCGCGTCTACCAATTCCGCCACTCCCGCACACAAGGTAGTTATTTTAAACTCTTCATTGAGCAACAAAAAAATAATGGTGGCTAAGACGGGATTTGAACCTGTGACCCCATCATTATGAGTGATGTGCTCTAACCAGCTGAGCTACTTAGCCATCTTTTTTTGTTAGCACATCATCGCTGAGTGCGGGGCGTATTATGCTGATATGACCCAAATTCGTCAACACCTTTTTTGCAAAAAAACACTTAACATGGTTTGTTTGCCGGAAAATTAAGCTAACAGGCTAAATTTTAATAAAAATGCTGTTTTTTTAACTGCCTTTAAGGCGCCGAATCTTAATTAAGCCTGTACTTCTTTAATTAAGCGATATTACAAAGATAGACTAGGGCGTGTTGATCTTTGCGGTATAAAAAACAAACAGCATGAGGATAAGGTATAATTGAATTCGCTAAAAAACGTTACACCGAACCCTCAT
>NZ_WTLC01000108.1:0-1028 GCF_011378875.1 Pseudoalteromonas sp. Z9A5 | reverse complement strand
TAACGTCTTAGTATTTATACGTTACGTTGTTTGTATCGTATAAATACCTTGTTGAACGAAGCATACTCCTCACTCAACTTTTTTATTGGTATGCTTAATGCTATAGGAATTCTCTTTTTTAGGGAAGTTGTTGATTGCAGATTTATTGGACACCCTTTTACTACTACACGGGTTAATTACTGTTTATTAATTACATTTCTACGCTTTTTTATTGCGTTTCTGCCTGCTTATTGTCTACTGTCCTTCTTTTTATTTATTTTAGCCAACACCCCATCTAAGCTGGTTATATTGCACCAACTTATTTAACGAATTGTTTTTAAGTGTTCGACTTACTATTAACCACTATTCATTATTATGCCTCCCGTCGCTAGACCGTCGATTTTTGCATCCTTTATACAGAGGCTTTTCATTATCAACTGCCCTTGCTTACATGATGGGCACGGCCAATTAACTCCCATCGCACCTGTTGTATCTGACTTTCCCTTATTTTTAGTCTCATGCTTGTTTGTTTGTGCGCTGATAATACCCCGCTTTTTTGCTCTACACGCACTGGCTAAAAACCCGTAGTGCCGTATTCGCATAAACCCACTTGGGAGTACATGCAGTAAATAGCGCCTAATAAATTCTATGCCTGTTAATGTCATTCGCTTTATTTTGCTGTCTCGGTAGTCTTTATAACTAAACGTGACATCATCTTTTGTTACTTGCTTAAGCCGTCCTTCATGTAACATGCCTTTACGTGTGTAGCGTCCAAGGTATTTCAACACCGTTTTCGGGGCGGTCAAATTCACTTTGCTGTGTACGCACCATGATTTTGTCATTAACAATTCGTTTTGAGGTATCGTTAGTTTATGCGCCCTAATGGCTGCTAACATTTTTGCTCTAAACACGGTTGCTAAGGCTTTTACTGCAAATAAATACGGCTTTTTAACACCCCGCCACTCACCTGACGATGTTAATACGCCACCTGGAATTAAACAGTGCAAATGAATATGTTGAGCTAGGCTTTGCCCCCATGTATGTAAGAC
>NZ_WTLC01000107.1:0-1037 GCF_011378875.1 Pseudoalteromonas sp. Z9A5 | reverse complement strand
TTTGATTGCATTGCTGACATCATTGCCATGTACAAAACGGTTCTTACTTGCGGTCGCCCGCCTTGTATTTTTCGATGACCTTTAAATCGCCCACTTTCCTTATTCATTGGTGCGACTCCAATTAAAGCACTGGCCTGTTTACTGTTTATATAGCCCAATTCAGGCAAGTTACTGATGATAGAAGCTGCTGCTATTCTTCCAATACCAGTCATGCTTTGAAGTATCTCATTTTTAGCACTATATTCTGGACAACTTTCAATCAGCTTTGCTATTTTAGCTTCTGTTTTTAATATCATATTTTTGAATAAAGTGAGTACAGGTTTAATCGTCATAGCTAGTTCTTTAGGCATGATTTGCAATCTATTTTTTTCCATCGTTTGCATGGTGAGTAATTGATTTCTACGCGAGACTAAATCACTCATAGCTTGCATTGTCTCTGGCTTTAGTTGCGATAGTTTCGGTTTAATCGCTTCACTATAATGTGCGATTAATTGTGCATCAAGTTTGTCTGTTTTTGCTCGCTGACCAAGCGCACCTGCGAAACGCTTTACATGGACTGGATTGGCAATAGTGAACGGGAGCTTGGCATTGGCACAAGCTAAAATAAAGGGCATTTCAAGACGTCCAGTCGCTTCAATAACAACCCGTTCAGGATTGTGTTTTTTAATGATTTTAACGGCTTCTTTAATCCCTTTTTCATCGTTTGATACTGTAAAATAGATATCAATAGGACGAATGTAAATGTCGAGTTGAAATTTACCGGTATCAACGCCGACGTTAATGTTTTGATTTGTTTTAGTATTCATAATAAGCTAACTCTTACTTGCATAATGCGGGTTCGAGACCCAGTAGACTATTCGAGTGTAGTGCTTGGAGTCTTTTGTGGCGTTCATTCTTGTTATCGGTCTCTCAATAGAGGAGCCATCGCTCAATCGAACTACCACAAAAGAGGGCTTTAGTTGCTGCTAAAGCCTGGGTCTCACATTACCCGAACTTGGTTATAAATAATAATTTGATGGGTTTATTATCCATACAAG
>NZ_WTLC01000106.1:0-1060 GCF_011378875.1 Pseudoalteromonas sp. Z9A5 | reverse complement strand
GCTGTATTAGAAAAAGTTTTATGTAATAATTTACTCAAGTGCATAGTCGATTTACTTTGTAATTTCTTTGGTCGGAAAAACATATAAGATCAAAACTGGCTGTGCACTTCAACTGTTTTTTAAACTACCTTATTGATTTATATTATCAAATTGTGGGGATTCCTCAGGATTTGACCCCTCTGGTTTTTAAGATAAACAACGTAGGTTGGGTAGAGCGAAGCGAAACCCAACAAACCTCCAATACCCACGCATTATATATTTGAAAACGTAGGTCGGATAAGCGAAGCGCCATCCGACACAGTAACGTATTTGAGTTTTGGCGAATATAAACAGCTAATTAATTATGATGTATGAAGTCAAGATTTGACCCTTATGGTTCCACGCAGACTTTAGCTCAATGAATACAGCACTGTCAGTCATTTCTAACCTCTCATTAATACGCTGTGCTCAACAGCAAATTAATGCGATAGAGGGCGCTATTTTAAAACAAACATCACTCTCCCCTGAGTTTATGAACCTATCCAGTATTGATGGAATTGGGAATACTTTAGCGCTGACTATTATGTTAGAAACCGGCACGATTAAACGTTTTGATAGCCCAGGGAATTTCTCATCGTACTGTCGCTGTGTTAAAGGGGCAAGGTACAGCAATGGAAAGAAAAAAGGCGCTACGAATCAGAAGAATGGTAATCGTTATTTAGCGTGGGCCTTTACTGAGGCTGCTAATTTTGCAATTCGTTATAACCCAACAGTTAAAAAATATTACCAACGAAAACTGGCTAAAACAAACAAGGTAGTTGCGATTAAAACGGTTGCGCATAAGCTCGCAAGAGCGTGTTATCACGTGCTTAAAGACAATGTACCATTCGATGAACACAAGGCGTTTGCTTAGCGTCTATAAAACAAATTAGGTTAACGTGTTGAGCTAGTAATGGGGTTGGTAAAACCATCAGATTTGATTGAGTCTGCACGTTAACCGCTCATATTTTAAATACTGGATATGCCCAATGTTTGAGCCACAAAGGGTTGGTTATGTGTAAGCATAAACCACAGACTTGTT
>NZ_WTLC01000105.1:0-1065 GCF_011378875.1 Pseudoalteromonas sp. Z9A5 | reverse complement strand
CATTGGTTTTCTCCGGTGAATAGGGGGAAGTCCCAATGACAAGTGTGGCAATTATGCTAGAGGTTGCTAGCTCCGCGTAGCGGCTTTGTTCAACAATTTTGTATACGACATTTGTCGTTTTATAAACCGACAAATGTCCATATATTACGTTGTATCTATTTTAGCCACGAAATAGCTCCATGTAAACAAATGGTTAATATTGAGCCGGTTTTTATAATTGTAGAAATATACCAAAATGGTAGAGATCAGTAATATTGGACAAAATAAAAATCACTGTCTGTATTTACAGCATTTATTAACCTAGGTAACCACCTAAATTAATAACACAAGACGGTGTTATTAATAACAAGTACTGACTAGCTACTTATCGCTCATTACTGTCTGTTTAATAAAATAAGCCTATTCATTAAATCTATAAACACACACCAACGATGACAGTACCGATTAGTGAAAATATAATGGTTTATTAATACAAAATTGCACGTTATTGTTTAGTGCTTAACACTAAAAAATGATAAATAAATGGCTTTTTATATTCTAGCATTGTCAATATTATGCGTTTTTTCTCGCCGCAATATTTTTATAATGCGACAGCCCCTTTGGCACTGCTTGATGGTTTTGAGTGTTATAAGCGCTTATGCTGAAGGTTATATAAATTTATATGCACTGCTGAGTACTGGGCTTTATGTTGCTTTATATCACTGTGCGATAAATACAAAGCGAGCAATAATACGCGCTATATTAAGCACTGTTTTTGTTATTACCTCATTGGCATTGGCACTTCATTGGGTGCCTGGCTTTAACAATCTCCCTATTGTTATAAATGAGCGTATTACCAGCGATGCGATTGCTTTTACCCTTTATGCTAATTTTGATAAGGCAATGGCTGGGTTATTTCTTTGTGCTTACTTTTTTTCGAACTTAGATTCAAGTAAAAAACCTTTAAAAACAGCTCCTAAAAATCCTGATTTACTAGGGGCTGTTGATCTTTGTAGTATATATATTAATCAGCCCACATTGGTAGCCACATCATAGTAAATGCTAAAGCGAGCATGGAATGATAAT
>NZ_WTLC01000104.1:0-1102 GCF_011378875.1 Pseudoalteromonas sp. Z9A5 | reverse complement strand
CAAAAATAAGCTAGACATCCATCCTAATTGTTTGCAGTTTGGCTAACTAAGTACTAGGCTTTTATCAGTGTGAAAAACAAGCAGAGTGTCTTATGGCAATCGCAAGAAAGCGTCAAATAAGTTTGGTTGATACAAAATATTATCACTGTATTTCACGTTGCGTGCGTCGTGCTTTTTTGTGTGGTGAAGATCACTTTACAGGTCAATCTTACGAGCATCGCAGAGGGTGGGTTGAAGATAAATTACTCGAATTAGCCAAGGTATTCTGCATTGATGTCTGTGCTTATGCCGTTATGAGTAATCACACGCATTTAGTGTTGTATGTTGACGATAAAAAAGCAAATAGGCTGAATGATAAAGCGATTGTTATTCGCTGGCATAAGCTTTGTAAAGGCACTGTACTTACGCAAAAATACATGCAGGGTGAAAAGCTAAGTAAAGTTGAGCTTATCTTTTTTAATCAAACAGTGAAGCAATACCGAGAACGTCTATCAAGTATCAGCTGGTTTATGCGGCTATTAAATGAAGACATTGCCCGCAGAGCAAATAAAGAAGATAACTGCACAGGTAGATTTTGGGAGGGTCGCTTCAGGTCACAAGCACTTCTTGATGAAGCCGCACTTGCCGCTTGTATGGCCTATGTAGATTTAAATCCCATTAGAGCTAAAATGGCTAAAACGCCGGAGCAGTCAAAGCATACCAGTGTACAAAAGCGTTTAATAACAGCATCAGAAGGAAAACAACCTAAACAGTTATTACGTTTTGCAGGCATGCCACGTCAAATTATGCCTAAAGGATTGCCATTTGAGCTTAAATCGTACCTTGAACTTGTTGAACTAACAGGGCGAATAATACGGGAGGATAAACGCGGATATATTGATAATATGAACCTCCCTTTGCTAGAAAGGTTAAATATTTCCCCAGAAAACTGGTTAAAACTGACTACGCAATTTACGCGCGTATTTCATGGTGCAGTAGGCAGGCCCACTTCACAAATAGGTTACTGCGAAAATTTAAACAGAAAACGGCGAGCGAACATCAGTAACTGCGAAAAGCTACTTGCATAAACTTAAACTACTCAGTAAAACTTTCGGTAATAAAT
>NZ_WTLC01000103.1:0-1114 GCF_011378875.1 Pseudoalteromonas sp. Z9A5 | reverse complement strand
GCTAAAGCGTATTATGAGCAACAAAAAGCCAAGGGTAAGCCGCATAACAGCATTATTAGATCACTGGCATTTAAATGGATAAGGATTGTATTTAGATGTTGGAAAACGAATACACCCTACGATGAATCGACGTATTTAGCGGCCTTAAAACGCAGAGGTTCACCACTTTTAAAATTTGCAATTAATAGCTAAATTTTACTAGTCGTCCACCTCAGGGCGTGTTGTTAACTGCCATATTCGCCATTTAGAACATCAATGAAGAATGGGGTTAATTTACTAAAATCTGTTTCAGATTTTTGTTGCTCTTGCGCTTTGTCCTTAAATCTTTCTAACTCTGAGCTAATAAAGTCACTAATTACATCAATTCGAGGAAGGTATGCACTTTCAAAACCTTTACGCTTATCTTCGAGTAACTTTTGAATTGCAGACTTTAGCGTTTCATCATGCACCAATTCATTTACTAGCACTTCAAATTCCATTGGTACAACACCGCGATCTTGTTCGATCCATTGCATTGCTAGAATAGGTCTAAGAACATAGAAGTACTTCTTAATTCTTACTGTTTCACCCTGTAGATATTCTCGGAAATTTCCACTCGCCATATGTGAGTAGTGGTAAAAACAAGAGCGTGGCGAATAGAGAATTGGTATTAACTCTTTAAAAGCCTCGGTAAATTTATCATTTTGCTGATAGACAATTGGCGAATTGAACCATTCAATTAGAGCTGGGTTTGATTTTCTAAGAAGCTTAAGTGCTTTTTTCAAGTCCCAACCACTGATATCTAATAAGTCATTAATAGGTTTTTCAACTACATCTCTACAATATTCATGATCAACTCTAAGATACCAATCCTTATTTCGAACATATACAAAACGAACATCATAGTCACTGTCAGCTGATGGGAACCCCCATGCTCGACTGCCTGATTCACATGCATACAGTATTTTAATGTTCTCTTTAATTTCTAGAGTTTTAAGATTTTCTAATATCTCAGTACGCACTGAATACTCCTTGGCAGTTAACGTCTTAGTATTTATACGTTACGTTGTTTGTATCGTATAAATACCTTGTTGAACGAAGCATACTCCTCACTCAACTTTTTTATTGGTATGCT
>NZ_WTLC01000102.1:0-1184 GCF_011378875.1 Pseudoalteromonas sp. Z9A5 | reverse complement strand
TTAGCGGCCTTAAAACACAGAGGTTCACCACTTTTAAAATTTGCAATTAATAGCTAAATTTTACTAGTCGTCCACCTCAGGGCGTGTTGTTATGTGCCTTATTTAACTCGATACCTGAATAATACAAGGTTATCTAAAACAAGATTGCTTGACCAAATAAATGAAGCACCAGAACCTGAGAACTGTTCTTGGAAATTCATATAAGCTTTCTTATTATTAACACCAATTTCATCTTCCGTAAATTCCACTGAATTTGGCCAAGATAAGTAACTTTCGTTTAATTTCCAATTTACTGGGATATCCCAATGTAACGAATAGGTCTCAATATACTTATCCGCACCATTGGTACTGCATTTTGTTGTTAAACGCTGATCTCCTATTTCTTTAGCACACTTCAGATCATAAACAGGAGAGGTATAAAAAGTTTGAGCTGACCATTTAGAATTGGTTTTCGTACCATCTGAGAAGCTTGCAATAAAGCCACCGTCTCCAGGGTGAAAACGTTTACCACGGTTATCTTCACTACCCAAGCCTGAATTTTCTTCCCAATCAACAACTTTGATTGCTATATCATATGGCTTTTTAACTTTAAATTTCACGATATTGGAATTAAAAGGAGTAAAAGGTATAGGATCCACGGCTATTAACTTACCGTTTATAAATAATTCAAAGTAATTATCTGCAAATATGTACCCTGTAATAACTTCCCCATCTTTATCTACTTCTATGATAGGTACGGACGACAAGTTAACCTCAGATAAAGATTTTGGGGTTACCTTCGAGCATTCATTATAAAGGTCTGTGGCAAAATTCTTTTGTTCATATTGAACCTTTGCAGGAACAAGATATTCAATATTATCATATTTTTTAATGCCGACTGGAGACGGACGTGAACGTCCGTTTTTACAGGTAAATAACGTTGAAACGTTGACTTCAGCCTCACCTTTAATTACATGAGCAGTCCCAGCATAATCACTAGAACTAGCTGATGACGAAAAACTTAACATAGTAAATAACGATAGTACCGAAAATTTAATTTTAATATTCATAAATATTCCCATATATAGAAGAGCCAAAGCATAGGCACATAACGAGCCTGTAGATTAACTCGTTTTTAAATTTGTTTTTATTAATAAACAAACCATAGCTGAGTTCCTATTTTGGTTCAATCGATTACTGTATTT
>NZ_WTLC01000101.1:0-1184 GCF_011378875.1 Pseudoalteromonas sp. Z9A5 | reverse complement strand
TTACTGTCGTTTTTATTACCGCGAACAAAGGGGGTAACGTGTTGTGCAGGGATAAGGTCAACGGTATGACCGTAAGACGTAAATACTCTCCCCCAGTAGTGGGAAGAATAGCAGGCTTCCATCACCACGCGGCACGGTGGGGTATTCGCCATGAAGGCGTTGAGTTTAGATCTGTTTAAGCGTTTATTACATTCTCTTTTATGGTTAGAATTAAAGCCAGCGACTTGAAATACATTTTTTGCCAAATCAATTGATAATGTGCTAATTTTCATGACGGACGTTCCCTTTTAACTGAGTGTGAGTTAATACCAGTTTGGCGCATTGACGCCGTTTTGGGGAGCGTCCATCTCATCACCCACTTTAAATAGTGGGTGTTGATTTACTACTAACACGTTGTACTTAAACAACATAGCACTAAAGAAAAGTAAATTAACAAGGACAGTCGCTCAAATTTCAAACATCGAACTTATTTCGATTGATTATTTAGCTTGGAAAATAACAAAGACATATATGGACGCTCCCCTGAAGTCAAGACGAGCTAATGTATAAACATCAAAATTGATGCCTTTATTTTATTATCATGTATCCCATTTCACAGTCATGATGCGTCACAAGCTTGCTTAAAAGCAAAGGTACTGACATATATTCGAGCTATGGTGCCATGATTATCATGCGCCATGCGCCATGCTCCTAATGAGCTTCGTACCAAGGGACCTAAAAAATATTCACCCAAACGAGATTGAATCTCGTGTCTTTATCTGGTTAACCTTGGTTAGCGTGCGCTTTTTATTTCATTATAAGTGAGTACATACAGGATAAGCGTATGTTACGACTTAAGTGCCCAAACACCCACTCAGGTTTTAAAACCTATGTCTTCGACGGGCTGTCTTAAGTCGTAAACTCGGGTGTGATTGGCGTGTAAAATACGCATAATTAAGCATCCTTTTGTGTATTTTGCACAAACTGAGGTGAGTAGAGAGTTTGCTTGGTCAGCAATATCCACATCAGTCGAGCCAATCTGTGCGCGGTGGCGACCACCACACAATTAAAGTGTTTTTTCTCGCGTAATTGATTTATCCACTGGCTTAGCGCATCTGTTTTATGGTGGCTTCTGGCGATAATGGCGCGAGCACCATGAATAAGTTGTTTTCGTAGGTAACTGTTACCTCGCTTAGTAATACCAG
>NZ_WTLC01000100.1:0-1230 GCF_011378875.1 Pseudoalteromonas sp. Z9A5 | reverse complement strand
AGTTCCGGTGGGGTAACATCCACTTCACCTGTACCACTAACAACAGTGGTATTTTGTGCGGCGTCGGTCATGCTCACGCTCACCGTGTAACTGCCTTCAGCTAACGCGCTTGGCGGTGTCGCACTCCAATTACCGTCGCTGTCTGTTTGCACGTCGAATACGTGAACGACCGTGTCTGCACCGGTAACGGTGATGCTAACGGTGCTGTTTGCTTCACTGCTTGTTCCCGTTATTACTGGGGTGACCTCATTCGTGAGTGACGGCACATTCACACTCACACTCGGTGCAAGGGTGTCTATGACGCCTGCGCTGGTAAGTGTGGTGGTATTGCCTGCGATATCATCTATCCTGAGGACAAGTGTATACGCCCCTTCGGCGAGTGCATCCGGTACTTCCACTGAGAATTCACCCCCACTGTCCACTTCGGTGGTGAAGATTTGTGATACCCCTTCGTCATCCAAGACGGTGATGCTTATTTCACTGCCTTCAACGGCATTACTGCTGCCACTGAGTGTTGGTGTTACGTCGCTGCTTGACCCTAGGTTGTTCAAGATGAGCGTTGGCGGGGTGATGTCGACTTCCCCTGTGCTCGTGGCGCTAATGCTATTGCCTGCGGCATCGCTGACGCTGGCGCTGACGCTGTAACTGCCTTCAACCAGGGCACTCGGCACTGGCGCTGACCAATCCCCTTCACTGCCAACAATGGCGGTAAAGGTATGCACGTCGCCGTTGCTGCCTGTCACGATGATATTCACGACGCTGTCGTGAGGCGCATCGCTGTTTCCCGATACCGTTGGGGTGATGTCGTTGCTGACGCTGTGCGTGTTAATCGTTAAGCTTGGGGCGATTAAGTCGATTAATCCGCTGACGCTGGCGCTACTGCTATTGCCTGATATGTCGTTGATTGTGGCGGTAACGGTGTAACTTCCGCCCGCTAAATCGCTAGGCGCAACCACACTCCACGTGGTACCACTGACAATAACACTTGTGCTACTGCTGTCGTTATTGCTGTCTACGAAGGTGATGTTTATTACTGTCCCATCCGCAGCATCGGTGGTGCCGCTGATGGTGGGGGTGCTTTGGTTTGTGTCTGCCAATGCGTTAATGTTTATGCTCGGGGCATTGGTATCCAATGTGGCACTTTCACTGACGGTGGTGCTGTTACCTGCCACGTCTTCCACGCTCACTTCTATGCTCAATATTCCATCGGTTAAGGCGTTTGGTACAATT
>NZ_WTLC01000010.1:0-107793 GCF_011378875.1 Pseudoalteromonas sp. Z9A5 | reverse complement strand
AAAATACCCTCATAATCAAAAGATGATAAGGGTATTGTGAAGCAACCAAAAGATCGGTCAACCGATCAAAAATACCTTAACTGATCGGTGTTAGCTATTTTTAGCGGCTTTTCGTTTAAACGACTTGGTTAATAGCTATCGGCTGGCAAATAGTAATCCATTATCATCTGCGTCAATAGCAATAACACTACCAGGTAAATAATCACCATTGAGTAGCTTTTGTGCTAACGGGTTTTCAATCGTTTGCTGAATAGCACGCTTAAGTGGACGAGCACCATAAACGGGATCAAAACCACTCGCTGCAATTCGCTCAAGTGCCGCATCACTAATATCGAGTAAGTACCCCATCTCAGTTAACCGCTCACGTAACTTCATCAGTTGAATATCAGCAATCTCTTTTATGTGATTGTTTGCTAATGGATGGAAAACCACGGTTTCGTCAATACGGTTAATAAATTCAGGTCTAAATTCATTTATTAATACTTCCATCACTTTTGTTTTAAGCGTTGCATAATCATTATTACCCGCTTGTTCTTGAATGATGTCTGAGCCTAAATTTGAAGTCATAATAATAACTGTATTTTTAAAGTCGACAGTCCTACCTTGCCCATCAGTTAAACGACCATCGTCTAATACTTGCAGTAAAATATTAAAAACATCAGGATGTGCTTTTTCTATTTCATCAAGCAAAATGACTGAATAAGGTTTGCGACGAACTGCCTCGGTTAAATAACCGCCTTCTTCGTAACCAACGTAACCTGGAGGCGCACCAACTAAACGTGCAACCGAATGTTTTTCCATAAATTCAGACATATCGATGCGTACCATCGCATCTTCAGTATCAAACATAAAACCAGCTAAAGCTTTAGTCAGCTCTGTTTTACCCACCCCTGTTGGACCTAAAAACAAAAATGAACCAATAGGACGATTAGGATCAGCAAGCCCGGCACGTGAGCGTCGTATTGCGTTAGAAACGGCAACAACAGCTTCATCTTGACCAATAACTTTACTGTGCAGCTGATCTTCCATTTGCAATAGTTTTTCGCGCTCACCTTGCAGCATACGTGCAACAGGAATACCAGTCCAACGCGATAGTATTTCAGCTATTTCGTCTTCACCCACTTGGTTTTTAAGTAAGGTCATTTCTTGCATTTCGGCTTGTGAAGCCAAATCGAGCTTACGTTCCAGTTCAGGAATTCGACCATATTGTAGCTCTGACATACGTTGTAAATCGCTTGCTCTGCGTGCTACATCTAAATCTAACCTTGCTTGCTCAAGTTCAGCTTTAATAACTTGAGTGCCTTGCAGTGAAGCCTTCTCTGCATTCCATACTTCGTCAAGCTCACGGTATTCCATTTCAAGGTCGGCAATTAACTCTTGCATTTCGCTACGACGTTTTTGACTCGCTTCGTCTTTTTCTTTAGCGAGTGCGTTATCTTCAAGTTTTAATTGAATGATACGGCGCTCGAGCTTATCTAAAGACTCTGGTTTAGAGTCTATTTGTAAGCGAATAGATGAACCAGCCTCGTCAATTAAATCAATCGCTTTGTCAGGTAACTGACGGTCACTAATGTAACGGTGAGACAATTGAGCGGCAGCCACAATAGCAGGATCGGTAATTTCTACTGAATGGTGTAGCTCGTAACGCTCTTTTAGCCCTCGCAAAATTGCAATGGTATCTTCAACTGAAGGTTCTTCAATTAATACCTTTTGAAAACGTCGCTCTAGTGCTGCGTCCTTCTCTATATATTTACGGTATTCATCAAGAGTTGTTGCACCTACGCAATGTAACTCACCGCGTGCTAGAGCTGGCTTTAACATATTGCCGGCATCCATTGCCCCTTCGCTTTTACCTGCGCCAACAATCGTATGAATTTCATCAATAAATAAAATCACTTGGCCTTCTTCTTTCGCCAGTTCATTTAATACTGATTTTAAACGTTCTTCAAACTCTCCACGGTATTTTGCACCGGCAACTAATGCACCTAAATCGAGTGATAGTACCCGTTTGTTTTTTAGACCTTCAGGTACTTCCCCATTAATAATACGTTGTGCTAACCCTTCTGCAATCGCTGTTTTACCAACACCTGGTTCACCTATTAATACCGGATTATTTTTAGTTCGACGCTGTAAAACTTGAATTGTTCGGCGAATTTCATCATCACGTCCAATAACAGGGTCTAACTTCCCCTGCTCTGCGCGCTCAGTCAAATCTATAGTAAATTTTTCAAGTGCTTGACGTGTTTCTTCTGCATTTGGGTCATCTACCTTTTGACCACCACGAATCGCTTTAATCGCGTTCTCAATTTTAGTGGAGGTAATATTTAATGATCTGAATATATTACCAAGCGGACCTTTATCATCGCACGCAGCAAGAACAAACAGTTCACTTGATATATATTTGTCTTTGCGTTTTTGAGCGTATTTATCACATAAATTGATAAGTGAAGCCATATTATTCGACAACTGCACATCGCCGCCGACTCCCTCTACCTTAAAAAGCTTTTCTATTTCTTGTGATAATTTAGTATTGAGTTCATCAGCACTAACACCTGTTTGGGCAAACAACGCGCGCACACTTGAGCCACTTTGCTGAAGTAGTGAGTACATTAAATGAACTGGTTCTATAAATTGATGATCGCGGCCAAGAGCCAAAGATTGCGCATCAGAAAGCGCAGATTGAAATTTACTTGTAAATCGATCTAAACGCATTGGGGTTTACCTATTTAATAAATAACGAATTACTTAATTAATGGGTATGTTTAGGTGTTTGTTCAAGGTGCTGGAGAAAATATAATCAGTATAACGAAAAATTACTTGCGCCAGATCAAAGTTCCCATACGTCCGGTTTGTCCGTTTCTCCTGTAGGAAAAAAACAACTGATGCTGAGAAACAGTGCAATACTCTCCTCCAGTAATATTTCTAATTCCTAATTGGTTTAATAAAATGCGTGCTATAGCATAAATATCAGCTAGAAACTTCTGATTAGCTTGTGGTTTAAAAGCAGCTTCGAATAAAGGGCTTTTTGCCTTAAATAGTTCAAAAACATCTGCCCCCACTTCAAATTGGCTAGGACCAATGGCTGGGCCTAACCATGCATTAATATGCTCACATTTAGCACTAAAACAATTAAATGTATTTTCAATTATTTCCCGCTCCAAACCTCGCCATCCACCATGAATAGCAGCTACTTCTTTACCATCATTACTGGCAAGTAAAATAGGTAAACAATCAGCGGTCATAATTGCTAAAGGTTGGTTAGAGAGTTTTGTGTAAAGTGCATCGCCTGTATGAGTTGCAGTGTAATCAAACGACTCATCGACAATTAATACATCTGCACTGTGAACTTGGTCTATCCACACAGCTTGTTTTGGAATAAAGGTATTTAATAAAGAGCGATTTTTTAAAACATTTTGTGGATTATCACCAACGTGGAGCCCTAAGTTTAAACTTTTAAACGGTCCCTCTGAAACGCCACCTTCACATGTGGTACTTAACGTACCCACATTGTGAAGATTTTGCCATGTTGCTGACAACAACTGCATTAATAATCGATATTAGGATTGGCTTTCGTATCTTCACGAAGTGCAAGTGTCATCGCTACCATATCATCTGGTATAGGTGCTTGCCATGTCATCATTTCACCTGTAATTGGGTGAGCAATACTTAATTTTACTGCATGTAATGCTTGGCGTCTAAAGCTGCGAAGTAACTCAAACAACTCAGGTGTTGCACCTTTTGGTGGGCGCGGACGACCTCCATACGATTGGTCACCAATTAGCGGGTGATTCAAATGAGCCATATGCACTCGAATTTGGTGTGTACGACCAGTCTCTAAACGTAAGCGCAAACGCGTGTGAGCACGAAACTTTTCAGCTACTCGATAGTGCGTAATCGCAGGCTTACCCATTTCATGCACTGCCATATGAGTACGTTGAGTAGGATGACGACCAATTGGTTTTTCAACCATACCACCGGCAGTCATTGTTCCATTGCAAAGTGCTTCATATTCACGCGTAAAGTTTTCGCGTTTTTGTAACGCAGTCACTAAATGTGTTTGCGCCGGAATTGTTTTAGCTACAACCATTAATCCAGTCGTATCTTTATCAAGTCTGTGAACAATACCTGCACGCGGTACATTAATAATTTCTGGGTAATAATGTAAAAGTGCATTTAGCACTGTTCCATTTGGATTACCTGCACCAGGGTGAACAACTAAACCCATTGGCTTATTAATAACTAAAATATCATCGTCTTCATAAACGATGTTTAATTTGATATCTTGTGCTTCATATTCACGTGGGGCTTCAATTGTTGTCTCAATATTAAGAAGCTCACCACCAAGTAACTTGGCACGTGGAGTGTTTAACATTTCACCATCAACGGTTACTTTATCATCCAAAATCCACGTTTTTATACGTGAACGTGAATAATCAGGGAACAATTGTGCTAATACTTGGTCTAGACGTTTACCACCTAAGTCGGTTGAGACTTCGGCTTGAAGAGAAATTTTCTCTGACATTAGTAACTTTACCCAATTTACCAGTGCAAGCTTTGCTCGACTGGGTTAGAATCGCTTTTAATAAAAGCATAATATAATACGCATAGTTTACTCGGTTTTACCGACTTGGCCTAGCCGAAGACATCGAAGGTAACAAATAAAATGATAAATAAAATAGGGAAACGTGCATTTGCCATTGTTTTTTCAGTTTCTGTACTTAGTTTAGGTGCTTGTTCATCGGCACCTGACCAAGAAGATATTCAACGCGTACCAAATCGCTCTGCACAAGCTTTGTATGAAGACGCAAAAGAAACGTTAGATTCTGGTTTATACGCACGCGCAATTGAACTTTTAAGTGCAATAGACTCTCGTTACCCATTTGGACCGTTCTCTAAGCAAGTACAAATGGATTTAGTGTATGCACATTACCAATCAGGAAATACTGAGCAAGCATTAGCGACAGTAGACCGTTTTATACGTCTAAATCCAAATCATAAAGATTTGGATTACATGTATTACATGCGTGGCTTAGTAAATATTAAAGCTGATAAAAATGCATTCCAAGAATACTTTGGTGTAGATAGAGCTGATAGAGATGCAAACCGTACACGTGTTGCATTTACTGATTTATCAACTCTTGTTAAGCGTTTTCCTAAAAGCGATTACGCACCTGAGGCAAAACGTCGTTTAGTTTGGCTTTTAAATCGAATGGCACGTTATGAGCTAAAAGTAGCAACCTATTATTATGAACGTGAAGCTTATTTAGCTGCAGCTAACCGTGGTAAGTTTGTTGTTGAGCATTATTCGCAAAGTAGTTACTTAGACCCAGCATTAGATATGATGGTAAAAAGCTACGATAAATTAGGCTTAACCGAGCTAAGCGAACACGCAAAACAAACACGAAGACTAAATAATAGAAAATAATAAACTAAAAAGGCGCTTGTTAAACAAGCGCCTTTTTACTATCTAGAATGTGTGAGTAAATAACTCACAATTTAAATAGCCTCTTCGTCTTCTTCTGCTGTACGAATACGTATTACGCGCTCTACATCAGTGACGAATATTTTACCATCGCCAATTTTTCCTGTTTGTGCTGTTTTTACAATCACTTCAATTGCACGCTCAACATCTTCATCACTTAGTACAATATCTAATTTTACCTTTGGTAAAAAATCGACCATGTACTCAGCACCACGATATAGCTCTGTATGACCTTTTTGACGTCCAAAACCTTTAACTTCGCTTACAGTCATGCCGTTAATGCCGACTTCAGATAATGCTTCACGAACATCGTCTAATTTAAAAGGTTTGATGATGGCTTCTATTTTTTTCATATTAATTACTTTCTAAAGCTTCAGTTGTCTCGATTTTAGACAATCATAAGGCTCATAGCAAACAAAGCAATTGAATTGCGGTGATAAAACAATCAGTCATGGTATAATTATCACCATAAAAATAACTATACTTAAATTACTGCAGCAAATGAGAATAAATATGAAAAATAAACACAATGGATTTACTATTTTAGAACTTATGGTAACTGTTGCTATCGTTGGTATCGTCGCTTCTATCGCTATTTGGAATAGCAGCGACATGTTAGAAGAAAACCGTGCTGAAAACTTTTTATTAGAATTAAAAAGAAATATTAGTTACGCCCGTGCACAAGCTGCAAGTACTGATGAAATAGTTGTAATTTGCCCAGCGCCCAATACAGTTACAAGTGATAGCACAAGCCTCGAATGTCAAAGCGAATGGGACTCAACTAATACCGTTATTTTATTTATAGATACAAATAATGATGGTATTTATAATAACCCAAACGATAGTCTATTACGCGTAATGTCAGAAACTCCGTCTAGTGACAAAATAAAATTCTCTGGTAATAATAGCCTTCGATTTAATACGAGTGGTCGTATTACAACAAGTTTAGCTGGCTCAGGTAACTTTACGGGCTTTGTATATTGCCCCAATAGTGATAATGAAAATAACAAAGCACTTAGCGTATCTGTATCAGGAACCGCTTTTTATCTTGGTGATACCGACGAAACATGCGGTTAAAAAACACACAACTTCATCTTGTCATATTTGTATCATTTACTAGACTGAGTTAATCATTTATTAACTCAGGTCTTCAAGGATGAGGTTATCAATATTAAAAAGCAAAGGTGTTACCCTTATTGAATTAATGGTTTCTCTTGCCATTGTCAGTATTATTAGCCAAATATCGATGTGGTTTTACTCTGATTTTTTAGCTAAAAACAGATTAGATAATCATGTAAACCTCCTTCACCGAAATATCACCTATGGTCGATTATACGCAATTGAAAATGGCACCTACGTTACACTCTGCGCATTAAAAAATAGCCAATGTACAAACGATGAATGGGGTGCTCAAATGTCACTCTTCATAGATAAAAATAAATCAACCACATTGGATGACGATGAACTGCTTATAAGTACATTCGAAAAAGTACACGATGCTGACAGTTTAGAATACCCTAGAAATGCAATTACATTTCGCCCAGATGGGTCATTAAATGGTTTTCAAAATGGCACTTTTATATATTGCCCAAACGAAAAAACCAACCTCGAAGGGTTGGCTTTGTCTGTAAGTCAAACTGGCAGAATACGCATTAAATCAACAGATAAATGCCAGGAATAAAATCATCTACTCCAACAGTAGGCTTTGTCTTTAGAGCCTGTTGAGCCCTTTAAGCCAATATCTGTAATTGTTAAAGTTGTGCAGTCACCGTCACCTGCAACAGGACCTGAGTCTGCAGTTGCGGTAAAAACGAATGTGTTTTTGTCTGCGTTTAACACTACCGAGAGTTTGAAATATCCATTTTCAGTTGTGTCTGTAATTCCCAAGTTAGCAAGTACGTCTGTATATTCTCTGTTATCAACAAAAAATTGCTCTTGCTTATTAGCTGCATCTAACAAAGTCGCTGCAGCTTCTGCTCGCGCAGCTCGTTTTACATATTCAGTATAATTAGGAAGTGCTATTGCAGCTAAAATGCCGACAATAGCGACTGCTATCATCAGCTCAATTAATGTAAAGCCTCGTTGTAGTTTACTCATTTAACAGCCCCTTCTTTAATCATTTTGAACTTCATCATTTTCTTCGCGTTTATAAATGTATGTTTGTTGTGTGCTAAAGCCAAAACCAACAGAATTATCATCTACTAACTTTATTTTTCCATCAACAACCTTTAAACCAGGGCCATTAACTTTGATAGGCACCATCAGTTCTTGTTCTCCTGCGACTAGCGGACCAGGAAAATAAAATTTACTTTCAGGTACTTTTGAATCATCGTCATCACACTTTCCATCGCTGTTTGAATCTGCACAAGTAGAGCCAAAATATAACTGAGGAGTGTCGGGTACATCATAACTTGTTGTAAATCTTAGTGAATCGTATACTTTCGTTCCGTAATGTAAATGGAAAGCGTAAAGCGAACCACCGCCACCACTAAGTGAACATTGATTTTCAGTTGATGTATCTGATGCAGGCGTAAAAGAAGTAAAGTAAGCAACACCACCAACAACGGTTGCCGCAGCTAATGATTTTTCTCCAGTACTTAGCTCATATCGCCAACCTTGGAATTCAGCCAAATCAGCTTCAAGCTCAACAAACTGATCAATGTCATCTAAAGAATTACCAAAGGGGTCTGAGTTCATAGGCATTAAATCGACAGGTTTAATCGGTTCAGGCTTATTATCTTTAAATGATTTTGTTACTGTATTTTCATCACGAATCATAAATAATTGATTTTGTTCGCTCGTACTTGTTGGTTTAGAGCGGTTACCACTACCAATAACAATTGCATCATAAGGAGTATCTAAACGAGTAGTTACCTTCTCGCCGTTTATGTCTGTTTCGGTAACTTTACTAAATGTAGTACGAGCAACAAGTGGTTTGTAAAAAAAGCGCCTATCTTCTGTCGCAGAACTGCTCCCTAATTCAGCAAGCTTAAAATGACTAAACCCACTAGATGACTCCCCGGGCATATCAATTCGCCAAATATCTCCGCCTGTATCGGCAGCATAAATACGATCAATGTAACCATCATAATCAGAATCAAGTGTAGTAACGTCTGCTGCAATACTATGTCGACCTTCAAAGCCATTACTGTTAGGTGTTAACGCCCAAACTAATTTACCTGTTTCAGCTTCAACAATATAAACACCTCGACCAGTATTATCCTCACTGCGTATTGCTTCATCTTTATTCGTATCGTAACCTGCGCCAAACACTAATAATGGCTTATCACCAAACGCTTTAATATAAGCTATTTGTGGCTTAGACCACGTTTGTGCAAGCTCTACAAAATCACCTTTGCCACCTTCAATTGGTTTATCCCACAGTTTAACGGGTACATTAGGGTTAGTAATATTTAATGCGTAATAGTTTTTGCCGCCTCTGCGCATTCCAGCAAAGGCCCAAACGTCATCACCACTGCTTGCATCAATTACACCATCGTTTAAGCCATCATTATTTAAGCTTTTATCACTGAAGTACACACTAATAGGACCATCCATACCGTATACTTTTTTGTCAGCTTGATTTTCACGAAGAGGTTCAATTATGTCGTAGAGCGCAGAAGGAATAAATGCCCAGCTTTCGCTAACAGTATTACCACTATCTTTAAACATATGTAAAAAGCCAGCATTAGTACCTATAAGTATACGAACATCATCATTGCCATAATCTATAGCTAATGGTTTAGAATGTAGTGGATCACCAAAGATATCACTTCGCTTATCATCAGATTTTCCATCTCCATCTTCATCATCAACATCAATACCCATCGCCCACTTAATATCATCATTAGACAGACCAAATGGGTTGTTAGCTATTAGACCGAGAACACCTGCAATAATAGATGTATTAAAAGTAACTATTGAGCCTTCTCTTTCTGTGTATAGGTTTCTTGATGCTGCATTGGTTAAATTTAAATTCACACCACCTTGCGCAACTAAATTACCATCTGCTGGCTCATCACTTGGTAACCAAAATGTTTTTGCATTTTCATCAATTAATCCAACACTATTAATTGCGGGAGTGTCTGTGGAATCTACAATTTGCTCACCGGATACTTTTAATTTTTTTAAATTACCACGCCAACGAGCTCCCGTTTCAGGGTAAAACATAGCAAAATAAACAGCATCACGACTTCGCGTTTGATCTACGTTATTACTCGCCACTGAAGGCGATGAAAAACTATCATTTACTTCTCTAATTCTTGAAATAGTATTTTTTAATGCTTCAGATAAAGCTTCAGATGTTCGAGCTTCCAAGTACTGACCACCACCAACAGAAGCAGCACCCTCTAATAACTTAATGCCGTCTTCACTCATACCTGTACCAAAACCAATGGTATATACTCTACCAGTATCTAAAACATCGCTGGTATCTGTATATAAATCTACCTTTGTGTTGTTGGTGCCATGAATAATTTTAGATAAAGCAACTAAATAGCTATTAGAATAATCACCACTCACAAAAGGAATCGAGTCGTCAAATATATCATTGTGCACATTCTTTATTTGATTATCGCGACCACTATCATTAGTTGGGTCGCCATCTGTCATTAATATCAAATTTATTGAGTTATCACACCTCAAAGGGTCGCCTGAATTTTTTTTAAAAGGTGACTTATAGCTCCCGTTTGCATCTGCGCTTTTATCTCGATTGTTTATACCATTTGCAAAATCGAGACTTGCACCTGTTATATAACGGTATGCTTCCCAGAGAGTCTCTGTTATTGGCGTTGAACCACTTGCTGGCAAGTCATCAATCTCACTTAATATATTTGATTTACTAGCGCCAGATCTTGCAAGTACATAACCTCCAGAGTTTCCGTTAAAACGCATTAAACCAAAATCAATATCATCGTTGTCATTTACTAGTTGTTTGATCGCATTTTTAGCGACTAAAAGTCGGCTATCTTGACAATTAGGTGCGTATGAAGAAGAACCAGTTTTTCTGTAGCATTGCTCTTCTAATAGGTAGGTGTTTTTACTCTCAAAACAATTACTTTCATAGGCAAAAAGACTGCCATTATTATTTCGACCTATCTGATAACACTGCCCACCATCAGTTACATCCCAAGCCATACTCCCTGAAGTATCAAATATCATTAATACTCTTGGGTTTTCATCTGTTTCTACATCATGATTTACATAAAGCTCTATATCTTCAGCGGCTGCTGACATACTCAGTGTTAATCCCAATAATGAGGCAAACACTTTTTTAAATTTAAATTTCATCTTAAATCCCCTTGTTTACGCTCACCATTTCTTGGGCTACACCGGTAACAATAGTAAGTTCATGCTTACTTTTAGAACCGTATTTTTTAGTAGTTGATACCTGTACCATATTACATGCAAGACCCGCAGTACTGGCAAAACGACGCGGGCACTCTAAATCAAGTATTCCCTTATTTAAATTTATCATTTTGCTTTTCATATCATTATGTTCAGCAATGAGCATACCGCTATTATCCGCTGCTATTTCAGTTACCTCTTCAGGTGATAAAAAAAACTGATTAGCAGCACCTTTAGTTGCCTCATCAGAGATCATTCGCTGTACTTCACCTATAAGCTCGTTTTCAGCTACTTCACGTTCTTGTGCTGCATTAGTTATCTTTACGTCAATACTGCTACTACTCATTAATGTGACAGCGATTCCTGTTACAGCTATGACCATTATAAGTGCAGTGATAAGCACAACACCTTGTTGATTTTTTGCTTGTTTATTTAAATGCTCCATAGATTTGACCCTATATTATTAAAGCGAATAGTTGTAGTAAATACGGTACGTCTAAAGTTATCTGTAAACGTTAATTCACGATTATTTGCATCTTCTCCAAGTATATATTTTTGATTTTTAATACTTAGACCAGCATCTGGTTGCAATGCTCTAATTAATAAAAACACCTGTACAGTTAAAATACCTTTACGATTTTCCCAGTTGCTGGGAGTCATATCATTAATACTTCTATACGTATCTACTCGACTATCATTTGTAGTATCTAGACCAAAAACAAAGCGCATATTTTCAACCCCCTCCATGATCGTCTCAGCCCTAACTTCGTCATTAACTAGCCGATTACGCATCAATGCAGGAACGGTTAAACTTTTATTATTCACTTGATAAGTTTGCTCTGAAATATAATACGTATGGTGGCTGTAAGGCCAAACTGTTGCGTTAACGCTTAACGATGCAGGATCAACAACCCCTCGAACAAAACGAGCTTGCTCTTGCTCTGCAACAAAGTAATTTTGGCTATCTTGTGTTTCATTATTGCCAGCCTGAACAGTTAACTGATCACCTTGCAAAAACTTTACTTGTAAAATATCAGTACCTATTAATGAGTTATTAATACAACTAAGCTCATCCGCGCCATTGGCTGTTTTTGCGTATAAAGTTCTAAAGTTACTGGTACTTGCTAAATCTGGAAAACTGCCGTTATTAAGCCCTTCAAAGCAATCATTTGTTGGCGTAGCTAATGTTGTGGTATTCATAGCAGTAAATGAATCATCGTAGTAGGTACCCCAAAAGCCAACTTGCTCAATATCACGCTGCATAATATTTATAGCTAAACGACCCGACTCTTGAAGTTCACCTATGGTCATCGTGTCTTTGGTTGTTACTTTCATACCAATATAAGTAAACATGACGCCGCCAAGCACTAATCCGCCAATAAATAGCGAAATCATTACCTCTACAAGCGTAAAACCTTTTTGCTTCATGCTAACTCCTTAAATAAATATAACTAGTTAAAACAACTAAACGACGCTTGTTATCAGCTGTTCCACAGCTTATTGCGCCAGTGTCTGCGTTTGCAGTAAACTCTTGGCGACCTTGCCAAGACACAATAACTTCAATATTAAAAGCTTTACCACCAGAATTTGCCACTGCAACCGGATTAATACACACATTTGCATCATCTAATGAGCCAGTGTTTTTTCTGGCCTGTATTGCACGCTTCCACTGTTCAAGGTCAAGTAAAGCAATTTGCTCAGCACTGCATGAACTACCAAAGCATGTTGTTGACGAACTTGCTGGTGTTTTACTCGTAAAGTCTTTCTTATAATGTGCAACTAACTGAGATGTGTCGTTAGCACGAATACGTTGGATAATGTCATTTCCCAGAGCGACTGCGGCGGCGCGCTGCATAGAGTCAAAACTAGCTTGTTTTGCTTTTGCTTGTAACGCAACAGCACCTAATAGACCAAAGCTGAGAATAATAAATGCGATAAGAACTTCAATTAATGTGAAGCCCTTTTGCACTTTAAAATGATGAGATTGCATATAAAAACCAAATAAAAATTACCTGATTGTAAGTTTAAGCAATTAAAATGTAGATTCAAGTGAGATTAGGATAGACGGTTATATTTGTTGATAAACGGTTAATAAAATAATTTCACTTAGTCGTACTTACATAAAGTTAAATGTTAGGCTCAGTAAATATTATTTAAAGCGCATTTTTAACAGTTTTGAGCTCTCGACGACTAACTGGCAGTAATTCATCACAACCTTGTAATTGAATAACATGATTACCGTTGCCTTGAGAATGCACCGCTATAATTTTATTCTTATTTACCAACGTATTGCGATGGATACGCAAAACAAGTGAAGGATATAGTATTTCAAGCTGTTTTAAGCTTTGTTCAATAAGCGCTTCAGCGCCTTTAAATACCATTTTTGTGTACTTTTCTTCAGCGTTGAAATAATAAATAGAGTCCATTTCAACACTTTTTAGTGTACCTGCAAGTTGGTAACTTATTTTAGCAACTTGCTGCTTTTGTAAATGTGCTTTATTTATACGACCCACTTGTTCAAGTACTGTTTGCAATGCTTGCTCTGATATAGGCTTAACTAAATAACCAGCGGCACTTAACTGAATAGCATTTAAAGCATGCTCAGGATGAGCAGTAACAAAAATAATAGCCGGTGGGATAATTAATTTATTAAGTTCTTTAGCCACCTCTAAACCGTTAATACCTGGCATATCAACATCTAAAAGCACTAAGTCTGGCACTACTTTTTTAACCTGTGTTAAAGCTTCATTCCCATTGCTTGCCTCTGCGATAACCGTCATGTTTTTATTTGTAGCAATTAATCTTTTTAAGCGCGCCCTTGCAAGGGGCTCATCGTCAACAATAAGTATATTCAAAAAGTATTCTCAATATATTTTGGGATCACAACTTTTACTCTAAATACGTCATTTTTGTTAGTAATCGTTAATTGCGCTTTATTATCATAGTAAATGTTTAAACGTTGCCGAATGTTTTCAAGTGCCATCCCGTTATTAGGCCTTGTTTTTGCATCGCTGGCTGTTACAGGATTAGAGACAATGATTGTTAAATAGCCTGTTGTAACATGTAATTCAACTTTAATTATCGCACCAACTTCGCTAGTTTCAACTCCATGACAAACTGCATTTTCAATTAAAGGCTGAAGCGTTAAGCATGGTATTGCAAGTGTTGGTAACTCATTTGGTATTTGCCAGTCAACTTTTAAACGACTACCAAAACGCCAAGATTCAAGTGAGACATATTGTTTACTTAACGCTATTTCATCCTCAAGTGGCACACTCTGCCCTGAACGCATTGCCGCTTGCGATAAAGCAGCTAAAGCTAATATAGCTTGCTCTGCAGCATTCGCATCTTGATGAGTGAGCTCAGCTGCTGTATTTAAACTGTTATATAAAAAATGAGGTCGTATTCTTGCTTGTAATGCGTCGAGCTCAGCACGAGAAAGTGCTTTTGTTTGTTGTTCTTTTTCAAAATAAATTAATAAAAATTGAACAAATAATGCAGCCAATAAAAATACAATAATACAGTTACGAAGAATAAAATAAAGTAGCTGTTCATCCGCTCTAATATCAAAAGCAATATAAGAATACAAAAAACTAAATACAATAGTACTTAATATAAAAACAGTGAAGAAAGAGGTAATCTGAATGGGTTGATTTTTTTTCTGTAAAAAGAATCTGCAAAAATACAAAGAAGAAGAGCTAAATAGTACAGTTAAATGCAAAAACAAACTGATTACACCAAGGCGTAACCAAACATCACCTTCTACATTGGGTGCAAACGCTAAAACAATAGCTATAACTTGTGTAACAACTAAAGAAGCTAATACTCCTCGGTCATTAAAAAGAGCCGAAAAAAGCAATGCATCTGATTGAGGCACTTTGCTCATAACGACTCTCCTTTATTAAGCTTAATACTCTATATTTAGATTAACGCAGTTCAATAGGAACAGCGAACACAATAGTTTCTATTTCGCCTGGGTTCTCAACAACCTGCTTACCACCAAGCTCTTTTAATCGGCTAATAACCTGTTGTACAAGTACTTCTGGTGCAGATGCCCCAGCAGTTACTCCAACCGATTTAGACTCTGTAAACCATTGCTCTTGTACGTCCGTTGCATCATCAATTAAATACGAAGTAGTGCCCATTTTATCTGCAAGTTCGCGTAAGCGATTTGAATTAGAACTATTTTTAGCACCAACAACCAATAAAACATCCACTTTATCGGCTAAATCACGCACAGCATCTTGACGATTCTGCGTTGCATAACAAATATCATCTTTACGAGGTCCGTCAATTGACGGAAATTTTTTGCGTAATGCATCAATAACATCCGCTGTATCATCAACAGAGAGTGTTGTTTGACTACAGTAAAAAAGGTTTTCAGCATTTTTTACATTTAGCGCAACAACATCATCAACGGTTTCAACAAGGTAAATTCCACCTGCTGAATTATCATATTGCCCCATTGTTCCCTCAACTTCAGGATGACCATGGTGACCAATTAAAATACACTCAATGCCCTTACGACTTGCACGTGTTACTTCCATATGTACTTTAGTTACAAGTGGACACGTTGCATCAAATACTTTTAAATCACGACGCTTCGCTTCGCTACGAACAGCTTGTGATACGCCATGCGCACTAAAAATAACAATACTGTCATCTGGCACTTGATCAAGCTCTTCAACAAAAACCGCACCACGGCTTTTTAGTCCATCAACCACATAGCGGTTATGCACTACTTCATGGCGAACATAAATTGGCTTTTCAAAAATATCCAAAGCACGTTCAACAATACTAATAGCACGGTCAACACCAGCGCAAAAGCCTCGTGGATTAGCTAGTAATATTTCCATTAACCTTCTACCTCGATAATATCAACTTCAAACGTTAAACGCTGACCAGCCAAAGGATGATTAAAATCAATTGTTACCGACTCGCCTTGTACTTCGCGTACTAAACCAGGAAGTTCGGTACCATCAGGCTGCGTAAACGCTATAATGGCACCTACTTTTGCAGGTGTTTCTGGACCAAACTTACTACGATCAACATAGTAAATATTATCAGGATTTGGCTTACCAAAAGCATCTTCAGGTTCAAGTTCAAAGGTTTTGCTTTCGCCAGCTGTTAAACCTAATAAACATTTTTCGAAGTTTGCAGTTAAGCTGCCATCACCCATTGTTAATTTAGCAGGCTTGTTATGTACCTTAGTAGAATCCGCAGCAGAGCCATCTTCTAACTTAATAGAAAAATGAAAAATAACTTGCGAGTTTTCACCAATTAC
Source organism: Pseudoalteromonas sp. Z9A5 (assembly GCF_011378875.1). Classification (NCBI taxonomy): domain Bacteria; kingdom Pseudomonadati; phylum Pseudomonadota; class Gammaproteobacteria; order Alteromonadales; family Pseudoalteromonadaceae; genus Pseudoalteromonas; species Pseudoalteromonas sp. Z9A5. Next base: position 91,681 of record NZ_WTLC01000010.1, on the reverse strand, counting down.
AGCTTGGCTCATGCTTTATGCTCCTTCGGACTCTCACCTGTAAAGGCGTCAAATAACAATAATGCAGCGCCAATACAAATAGCACTATCAGCAATATTGAATACAGGAAAATGCGAGTCGTTATAAAATACGTGAATAAAGTCGATTACATAACCATATGCAATACGATCGTATAAATTACCAATAGCGCCGGCAAGTATAAGAGCATATGCACTACATAATACTTTGTTTGTCGCTGGTAGACGCTTTAACCACCAAACAAGTAAAGCACTAATGGCAATAGCTATAAAACTTAAAAACCAACGCTGCCAACCACCCGCTTCACTTAAAAAACTATAAGCAGCACCATAGTTATGCACATAAGTAATACTAAAAACAGGGAGTAAATTTATCGACTCTTGATAAGCCATAGTACTTACAACAAGTGTTTTACTGGCAAAGTCTATTACTAAAAGTAATAGACTCAACCAAAGCCACACTAAACCACTTTTTTGGGCTAGTTTGCTCACTAAGAATAACTCCTAAGCGAATTGACGCTTTTCGCCTTCGCCATCAACATTACTAACACAACGACCACAAATCTCAGGATGAGCAGGTTCAACACCTACATCTTCACTGTAATGCCAACAACGCTCGCATTTAGCAGCATCAGTTGCAGCAACACTAATGAATAAACCTTCAATTTCAGTTGTTTGTGTATCAGCAGGCTGACTATCAACTTCAGTTACATTCACAGCTGATGTTAATAATACAAAGCGCAGCTCATCACCAAGCGCATTTAATTTAGCTGCAAGCTCTTTACCTGTAAATAAATTAACAGTGGCTTGAAGTGTTGCACCTATAATCTCTTCTTTACGTGCAGCTTCTAATAAACGGTTTACTTCGTCACGTACCGTTAGAATTTCTAACCAGTCATCATTACTAAATTGGTTATTAGTTGGCGCTTGTAAGCCATCATACCAAACTGATGTAAATACGTAATCGCTGCGCTCGCCTGGTAAAGCTTCCCAAATTTCTTGTGCAGTAAAGCTCATAATAGGTGCCATCCAACGCGTCATTGCTTCAGCAATATGATAAAGCGCTGTTTGACAAGAACGACGTGCGTGACTGTCACTCTTAGCAGTGTATTGACGGTCTTTAATTACATCTAAGTAAAACGAGCCAAGCTCACCTGTACAGAAGTTCATTAGCTTTTGCGTTACTAATAACATTTGGTAGCTATCGTATGCAGCTAAAATTTCTGTTTGTAATTGAGTTGCACGACCAACAATCCACTTATCAAGCTCAACCATATCGTTAACTGCTACTTGATCTGTTTTCGGATCAAAACCATTTAGGTTAGCAAGCAAGTAACGGCTTGTGTTGCGAATGCGGCGGTAACGATCTGCTGAACGTTTAAATATTTCATCCGACACAGTCATTTCTGCAGTGTAATCGGTAGAAGCAACCCATAAACGTAGAATATCAGCACCTAGTTTATTCATCACATTTTGTGGTGAAATAACATTACCCAGTGACTTAGACATTTTGCGACCGTTTTCATCAACGGTAAAACCATGAGTCAATACTTGGCGGTATGGTGCGTGACCATTAATAGCCACTGATGTCATCATTGATGACATAAACCAACCACGGTGTTGATCAGAACCTTCTAGGTATAAATCAGCTGGACCAACTAGATCTTCACGCGCATCTACAACACATGCATGCGACACACCTGAGTCAAACCATACATCTAACGTATCTTGCACTTTCATGTATTGCTTGGCATCTTCTTCACCAAGCAATGTAGCAGGGTCTAGGTCGTACCATGCTTGAATACCTGCTTTTTCAACAAGCTGTGCAGCTTGCTCAATTAGTTCTTGGGTATTTGGATGAAGCGCACCAGTGTCTTTATCTGCAAACAATGCAATTGGAACACCCCATGTACGTTGGCGAGAAATACACCAATCTGGGCGGCTTTCAACCATATTAGAAATACGGCTTTCGCCCCACTCTGGTAACCACTGAGTATTTTTTATTTCAGCTAGAGAATCTTGGCGCAAGTTAGCCTGATCCATACTTACAAACCATTGTGGTGTAGCACGGAAAATAATTGGTGTTTTATGACGCCAGCAATGTGGGTAACTATGTGTAATAGCATGATGATGCATTAATGCATCGTGCTCTTTTAATACTTCAATTACGCTCGCATTGGCTTTAAATACATGCTGACCTGCAAAAAGTTCGGTATCTGGTAAATAAACACCATTTGCACCAACAGGGTTAGCTACTTCAAGATTGTAATTTAAGCCAGCCACGAAATCTTCTTGACCATGCCCTGGAGCTGTATGTACAACACCGGTACCTGAGTCAGTAGTTACATGCTCTGCTACAATCACTGGTACATTAAAATCATAAAAAGGATGAGCTACTTGTAAATTTTCAAGCACAGCACCTTTTACATAACCTAATACGTGAAAGTGATTAAAACCAAAGCGGTCCATTGCATCTTTAACAAGCTCAGAACCTAAAATTAGACGTTGTTGTACACCTTCATCTTCAACCTGTACCAATGCATACTCTAAATCGGCATGCACAGCTACTGCGCGGTTTGCAGGAAGCGTCCAAGGTGTTGTTGTCCAAATAACAGTACCAACACTGCCTTCACCTTTATGACCATCAGCCAAATCAAACGCGTTAACAACAGCATCTTGATCAATAAAAGTAAAACGTACATCAATAGCAGGAGATTGCTTATCTTGGTATTCAACTTCAGCTTCTGCTAATGCAGAACCACAGTCTGTACACCAATGCACAGGCTTAGCGCCTTTATGCAAATGGCCTTTTTCAATAATACGACCAAGTACACGAATTGCATTCGCTTCAAAGTCAAAGTTCATTGTTAAGTAAGGCTTATCCCAATCTGCAAATACACCTAAACGTTTAAAATCAACTTTTTGACCTTCAACTTGTTTTTTTGCATATGCACGACATTTTTCGCGAAATTCTGCAGCTGTCACTTTTACGCCAGGCTTTCCTACTTTTTTCTCAACCATTAACTCAATTGGCAAACCATGACAATCCCAACCAGGAACTAACGGCGAGTCAAAGTCAGATAATGTTTTTGACTTAACAATAATGTCTTTTAATATTTTATTTACTGAATGACCTAAATGAATATCGCCATTTGCATACGGAGGGCCGTCATGCAAAATAAAGGTCTTTTTACCTTTTTTCGCGCTGCGAATTTGACCATACAGGTCGTCTTCATACCATGCTTTAAGCATTTTTGGTTCACGTTGTGCCAAATTGCCACGCATTGGAAACGGTGTTTCCGGTAAATTCAAAGTATGTTTATAATCGCTCATTAATCCTACATTCCGTATCTATCGGCTATCTAATTTAAACCAAAACACTGCTTAGCGGCGGCAACATCAGTCGCTATTTGTGCCGTTAATTGTGTTAATGTCTCGAATTTTTTCTCATCGCGAAGTTTTTTTATCAACTCCACATGCATAAATTGTCCGTAAATGTCCTGCGCAAAATCAAAAAGATGAACTTCTAGTAATGCACGAGTACCATTAAACGTGGGTTTATTACCAATATTTGCCACCCCATAAATCAATTTACCTGCAATCGTTGCTTGCACAGCAAACACACCATTTACAGGGCAAACTTGACGTTTAAGCGCAATATTTGCCGTTCTAAAACCTAGCTCTCGCCCTCTTTTCCAACCGTGTATAACACGGCCTGAAATAGCATAGTCATGACCAAGCATTACTTTCGCACTGGTTAAATCGCCAGTGGCTAAGGCATCACGTATTAAAGTACTGCTTACTCTAGCATTTAATTGACGAAAACTCGCGGTGCTTTTAACATCCATTTCCGCCTGTTTACCCATGCTGTAGAGTAAGTCAAAATTACCTTGGCGTTGCTTACCAAACTTAAAATCATCGCCAACCGTTAATGCTTTAACGCCTAACTTTTTAATTAAAATATCACTAACAAACTGCTCGGCACGCATATTTGCAAATTGCTGATTAAAACTGATGCAAATAACACGTTCAATTCCTAAGTCACTTAATAAACGTAGTTTATCTCGTAAGCGCGTTAATCGTGCTGGTGCATTGTTTTTAGCAAAAAACTCTTGTGGCTGAGGTTCAAACAGCATCACAGTGCTAGGTAAACGGTGCACTTTAGCATCAGCGAGCAAACCTTTTAGTACTTCAGCATGACCTAAGTGAATACCATCAAAATTACCAATAGTAAGCACGCAACCAAAATGTTGCGGACGAATATTGTGTATACCTCTAATTAACTCCATGCTACCTAATTGCCTTTTTAGCGAGTTATTAATTGCGACCAAAAGTGATAAAAGCCGCAGAGTTGCCGATTATAATCTTTTTTTTAATTTGATTCAGTAATTGCTACACTTTTTATCGTATTTAGTCTAACGCCCATCAAAAACAGCATTGTAAAATAGCTTACGCCTGCAATAACTAATAATGCTGTAAGCAACATAACTTGCTCTGTAAAGCCCCAACTAGACCAATTATAGTGATGCGCAGTAAACCAAACGACAACCCCCATAACCAAACTTGCCACTATGCATTTGAGCGTAAAATATAAGCTCATAGAGGAAAATTGATATACCCCTTCTTTTTTAAGCTGCCTATAAAGTAAAAAAGCATTACAACTCGCCGACATTGAGGTAGCTAGCGCCAAGCCTAAATAGCCAATAAAAGGAGCAAGCATAATATTAAACACCATATTTAGTACCAAAGTAATTATACCAATACGTACAGGTGTTTTTGTATCTTGACGAGCATAAAATCCAGGGGCTAATATTTTTATAAGCATAAAACTAACTAACCCTACCGAATAAGCTATAACGCCCAAGCTCACTGCTTTCACATGATCAACACTGTCTTCTTTAAATGCGCCGTGATCAAACAACACAGTGATAATTAATGGACTAATTATCATTAAACCGATCATTGCCGGTAAGCCTAGGAATATAACAAACCGAACCCCCCAATCTAACGTATGCTGAAAATCGCTGCTTTTTTTACTACTATGAAGTTTAGATAGCGCAGGCAAAATTACCGTGGCAATGCCAATGCCAAACAATCCGAGTGGAAATTCAATTAAACGATCAGAATAATATAGCCACGCAATTGAACCGGTCATGAGTAGCGAGGCAATCATCGTATCAAGCAAAAGATTAATTTGGCTAATAGATACACCAAACAATGCTGGTAACATAAGTTTGCGTACCTTTTTTACGTTTTCGTCTTGCCAAGCCCAACGCGGTCGAGCCAACATTTTTGCACGATACAAAAATGGCAATTGAAATAGCAACTGCACAACACCACCAACAAATACACCTATGGCGAGTGAGTAAGCACCTACCGAAAACTTATCATGTAAAAAAATGGCGCATGCGATAATAGAAACATTAAGTAATACTGGAGTGAATGCAGCTACAGCAAAACGATTGTACACATTCATTACTGCGCCGCTAAGTGCAACTAAGCTCACAAAAAATAAATAAGGAAACGTTAATTTAAGTAATGAACTGGCAAGTTCAAACTTTTCTGCATTCGCTCCACCCTGCCACCAATCAATAAACCAACCGGTACCAAATAATGCGGCAATAACAGGAGAGGCAACAACACCAATAATAGTAACGATAAGTAAAATAGTACCTAAGGTACCAGCAGCCTGCGCAACAAAAAGTTTAACCTTATCGTCGCCCTGTTGCTCTTTAATCTCACTTAACACTGGTACAAATGCTTGAGCAAAGGCTCCTTCAGCAAATAAGCGGCGTAAAAAGTTAGGAATACGGTTCGCAAACAAAAAAACATCTGCTGCTGCACTTGCACCTAACAAATTAGCAACCACAGCGTCCCGCACAAGCCCTAAAACTCGCGATATCATGGTCATACAGCTAACAATCATACCCGACCGAAATAAACCTTTTGACACCTTAAATCCACTCAAAAATAGGTAATTGATGCAATTATGCCACAGTCTTTTTTATAAATCGCTTTAAAGCACTAGGCTGGGGGTCTGTGCTTTGTTACAATGTCGGTATTAACTGCTAAAGCGGCAAATTGATGCTCGTTATATGGTGCAGTTTTTCTTGGGTCGTTAAATTTAAATTGACATCCATGATAGAAACAGGCATATTCCACCGCCTTTATTTTAAGCTTTATTTTAAGATTGTTAGGAGCAAACCTTGGCTAACATCAAGTCTGCAAAAAAACGCGCTATAACAAGCGAAAAGAACCGCCAGCACAACGCAAGCCGTCGTTCAATGATGCGCACATACTTCAAAAAAGTACTTGTTGCTATTGAAGCGGGCGATAAAGAAGCTGCACAGCAAGCTTTTACTGTTGCAACACCTATCCTAGACCGTTACGCAACTAAGGGTCTAATCCACAAAAACAAAGCAGCTCGTCATAAGAGTCGCATAGCAGCTAAAATTAAAGCTCTATAATTTGTTTTTGTTAGAATATAAAAAACCGGCTTTTGCCGGTTTTTTTTTATTCTAAATTTAATTATCTTTTTTAATACCAATTCGCCTAATGTAAGTAATCTATTTTGAGATAAAAAACCTTAACGACGACAAGGAAAAAATTTCGTTATTTAATTGTTCTCGGCAATTGCTCCTGCATTGCTCTACCTCCTTCATCCATGCAGTCGTATATCAGAAATTTTTAACCCAGTTAGCGTCAGATTTAATCCCTCAAATTGATTAAGTGTTATTGCAGATTGGTATATTTAATTACACATTTTCTAAGTCTGGATAAAACTTCTTAAGCATTGCTGCTATTTTTTTAGGTGTAAATGGTTTTACTACAAACCCTTTAGCGCCTTTGTCTATCGCGTCTTTTACATTTTCGATTCCAGAATGAGCCGATACCATGACTACATTTGTTTCAGGGCTTAGTTCATTAATCTGTGCGATTAACTCTTTACCATCACCATCTGGTAATTCAATATCTAAAAAGATTATATTATAATTTATAGCCTGGCACTCACTGATACATTGTGATGCAGTGGATGCTTCTTTTACGTTTTCTATCCCTAAGTGCATGAGCGTTTGGCTCAAAAAGCTACGCACGGTGCTAACGTCATCTACAATTAAAATTGATAGCTGCGCATTCATCTTTATTCCTCAATAGGCTATTAGCTAAGTTTAAGTTATCATATTAATTAGCTTAGTATATAAATTTACTCGTTTAATTATAGAGATCTATGTAAAAAAGGCCAAATTTGCATTATGTCAAAAGTACCAAATAAACAATCCTTGCTTGGGAAAACCCCAACAAGAAAAAAAACAACACAAAAAAGTAAGCGTCAACCAGCAACTGCAAAACCTAATCAAACAATTTCTAGCTCAAATTCTAATAATACAAAAAAAATAAATAAACCAAAAAAAGGGTTATTCATAACTTTAAGTATCGTAGCAGTCATTATTTTAGCTTTTCCAAAGCCAACGCTACTTACCTATAAAAAATTAGGAATGGTGAGTGAAAGCATCTACTGGTCTGGTGTATTTGGGTACGGTGCCACTATTATTGACTCAAACTTGCACCCACAACTCGATTCTAAACGTAAATATCTTTATTTATGCAGTGATTTAAAAAACCCACAGAGTTGCCAAAGGTATCAAGTAATAGCCGATAAGGGGTTATTTTCTGCTATTTATAAATACTTTTAGCATTAAAAAAACTAATCTGAAAATTTAAAATTACTTGGTTGAAAGGTGTGCAAAAGATCAACATAATGGCGCTCCTTTTTTCAACAACTGAACTATTGAAACGACCATGCTAAATGAGCTAGATTGGCTTTTAAACACAATACTACTTGCACTAGGTTTAGGTGCATTCTTCATTAACCATATAACACTGCTACGCGTTGCCGCAGTTAGTGCTTGTGGTCTGTTATTTTTATCATTTAGCCTAGATCTTATGTCGTCGAGTGTTATTTCAAATATGAGTTTAGTGTTGATCAACACATTTTATTTGTTTAAGGTTTATACATTCGGGCAATTTAATGTAGCCCAAAGTTAATCCTTATCCTTAGAATATTTTATAGCCCAGTTAATGCTGGGCTTTTTATTATCTAAAATTTAACATTGAAAAATACTATCGTCTTTCAATATTATTTAGTTTTTGATTTTTAGAAATAAATACTGATGATGAAGCTATACATTTAATTAAAAAGAGTAAATAACCATAAAGTAAATTTACTTTGAGGCACTTAGTAGTATGCCTAAATACCGCGTTAAAATTGTATTTAAGTAATAATCAAAAGTGCTCATTGTAAAAAGGGTAAGCTATTAACCGTTATCAATAGTTTCTATTAATTCTGCATTGTTTTGTTTTTTATGAGGGGCATCTTCAGCATTCGCCTGATTAAACCAAGCAGAAACACCCAAAACGATAATTGAAATAATAATAAAACTTAACTTAACGCCACTTTGATTTGATTTCATGACACCCTCTTTATAATTTTTATTTGTGAGAATCTTCTTTAACAATAATAAAAATTACATGTGTAAACAAGCTGTTTTTTAAACTATTTACTTGTCACTTAATAACCTTTAGTTCTATCTACTAGATTATTTAGCTTGCTACCCTCATTTAAACATTCGATATTTTCTACTATCTGGTTTATAACACTATTTAAATCAGACAATGCAGCACAATGAGGTGTTAACGTTATTTTTGGATGTTGCCAATATGGATGATCATTTTTTAATGGCTCTTGATCAAAAACATCAAGGGTAGCTGCTCGCACACTCTCATTATTTAGTGCAGTTAATAAATCTTGCTCAACAACATGCTGACCACGAGCTACATTAATAACAACAGCATGAGGTGAAAGTTTCTCTAGTAATGTTTTATTAATAATCCCCCTTGTAGCATTTGTAAGTGGCAACAAACACACTAAATAATCTATATGTGTGAGCATTTCATCTAACCCCTGCTCACCATAATAAACATGAACACTTGTAGAGCTTTTATAACTTTGTGCCCATCCACTTACATTAAAACTATTTTCAACCAGTTTTTGAGCACATTTTTTACCTAATTCACCGAAACCTAATATGCCCACATTTTTATGGTTATGAGCGCGTTTAGGTTTCCAACACTGCTGAGTCTGTTTAATAAAATATTCATTTAAACGCAGTTTTTGAGCTAAAATATGTGTAAGCACATATTCAGCCATATCTTCTGCTAGTTGATCATCAACAATGCGAACAACATCAATATGCTCAGCTAATTGTTTTAAATCGATGCTATCAACTCCCGCACCAAATGATGACACCACTTTTAAGTTAGGTAACTGCGCCCACATAGATTCAGGAGCATTCCAAGCAAGTACAAAGTCTATATCCTCTACGTTGAGGCAATCTGGCCACTCCTCAATACGAATAGCGGGTAAACGTGCTTGTAATTGCGCCATTAACTTTGTGTTATCTCGCCCTGTAATAGCAACTAATACTGACATACCTACTCCTTATAAAGTTTTACTCATAAATATAAAGTAATTATATTTATGAGTAAAACGTTGCTTTGCCTAATTAATACTTTAAAAAATCACACAACTGCAAAGTAACTGTCACACCTCTTTTTTACTCTATTCCAATGGAAAATATATCAACGTGTAATAGAGGTTAATATGATCAGTATTGATGACGTAATAACAGTAAATTTACCGCAATTAAAAAACTCACCAAAAGTGACTAGTGTTGTAAAAAAAGGCTTAAAGTACTTATTAAATGAACAAGAGTTTGTTGCCTTTGGCAATGCCTATCCTCACTTACAAGGACTTGAGTTTGTAGAGCAAGTACTTGATGAACTTGATTTTAATACTCGCTACAAACCAAAGCAAATTGAACATATACCAAGTGAAGGCAAGTTAATTATTGTCGCAAACCACCCCATTGGCTCACTAGATGCACTGGCTTTGATAAAAGTACTCTCAACAGTAAGGCCCGACTTAAAAGTAGTGGCTAATCGCATGCTGATGTCGGTAGAGCCTATGCGCGACCTATTATTACCTGTAGACAATTTATCCGGAATGAGTAAAAAAATAGAACTAAATAATATTCATCAGCATTTAAAAAATGAAGGGACTTTATTAATATTCCCAGCAGGTGAAGTTTCACGCTTAAGCCCTACAGGTATAAAAGATTGTAAATGGAATAGCGGCTTTTTACGTATAGCTAAAAAAGCAAATTGCCCTATTTTACCGATATTTATTAAAGCTAAAAACAGCCCACTATTTTATGGTACTTCAATTATTTACAAACCTCTTGCGAGTCTATTGTTAGTAAAAGAAATGTTTAAACAACGTCAAAAATCATTAGAATTTGAAATTGGCGCATCTATTCCGCCAGAATCTTATTTAATAGAAAACCTAAAAGACAAAGAAATAGTAAATCTAATTCGTAAACAGCTATATAGATTAACAACTAAAAAAATACTACCACTAAAAACGCAAATGCCCATAGCTATACCCGAGTGTAAAAAAGAACTTAAAAAAGCGATTGAACAATGTCAAATTTTGGGTAAAACACAAGACGCAATGCACATATATCTTTATCAATATACGGGGAGCTCTTGCGTATTTAGAGAATTAGGGCGTTTGAGAGAAATAGCGTTTAGAGCCGTGGGTGAAGGCAGTGGTAAACGACGTGATATAGACAAGTATGATATGGATTATCAGCATCTTGTGCTATGGGACCCTGCACAATTAGAATTAGTCGGTGCATATCGTTTAGCCTGCGCAGCAGATATTATTAAAAAGCATGGAAGAGAAGGCCTTTATACAGATAGCTTATTTACTTACACCAATGCAATGACTCCTTACCTACAGCAAGGAATAGAACTTGGTCGTAGCTTTGTACAACCTAAATATTGGGGTCGCAAAAGTCTTGATTATTTATGGTATGGCATTGGAGCTTTTATAAAAAATTATCCGCAATATCGTTATTTATTTGGCGCGGTAACGGTGTCTAATGCACTACCAGAGCAGGCAAAGGCTATGTTGGTCTATTATTATCAATATTATTATAAAAGCGATGTGGACCTCGCTAAGCCAAACAATGAATTTAAACTAAGTGAGCAACAACTAATGCAATGCCACACTGTATTTAGTGGTAACGACGTAAAAGATGACTTTGTAGAACTAAAGCATGTACTTGCTAATATGGACGCTCAGGTGCCTACTTTATTTAAACAATACACTGAATTGTGTAAATCAAACGGTGTGAAATTTTTAAGCTTTAGTATCGATCCAAATTTTAATAATTGTATAGATGGTTTGGTTTTAGTCGATCTTCAAAGTGTAAAAGAAAATAAAGCAAAGCGTTATTTAAAATAAGGCTAAGCATATTGAGCTTTCAATATTAAAACGAATTCAATTTAATAAATGTAACCTCGAAAAATAAAAAGCCTAGTTTAGTGGTTCAGCATTAATAAATCCAACGAGCTAAATGAGTATATAAATGTCAATTGTTGTTTTATAAATCGACTCTAAAATTAATCTATATCAATAAATAACTTCACAATATTCAATCATTTTTGAAACTTTGATCTAGAACAGGTTTATATTTTTTTAGCGCTGCAATAATAGTGTCAATCAAAAAGTAGTTCTTGGAGAACAACATGAAAACCACTATTAGCATTGCATTATTAACCTCTTTATTGGCGCTATCTCCTGCTGCACACGCTAACTTTAGCGTAAATGTTGGCGCTATAAACATAAATCCTGACAACAGTAGTTCATCAATCAATGAAGCCCCTACCTTAGGGCTTAAAGGCGATTCAGATACTCAGTTAGGTATTACAGTGGATTATGCATTTAACGATAAGTGGGTATTAGAACTCATTGCATCAACACCTTTTTCTCATGATGTAAATGGAACTGGTGGTTTAGCCGGTAATAAAATTGCTGATATAAAACAACTGCCACCTTCGCTTATTGCGCAATATCACTTTTTAGACACAAGCTATGCACTTAGACCATTTGTAGGTGTAGGTATAAACTACACAATCTTTTTTGATGAGCAACCATCACAAGCACTTAAAACTACGCTGGGAACAGACGACGTGGAAGTAAAACTAGATAATTCTTTTGGTTTTGTGGCGCAAGTAGGTGCTAACTATAAAATCAATAAAAAATGGGGACTACACGCAATGGTATCGCTTATGGATATTGATACCGATGCAACTGTATACGCTAATGGAACAAAAGCACTAACTTCAACTGTTAAGCTAGACCCTATTGTGGCAATGTTTGGCGTTAGATATAGCTTCTAAAAAGTGCTTTTAATATATGTGTGTGTAAAAGGTCGAAAGGCCTTTTTTTTATTTTCGTATTCTTAAATACGCTATTTGGGTAAATTATTTATCTTTTTTTGCTCTAGCATTTCTTTCCAGTGCATTACTTCACTAGGTAATATAGGTGTTTTCCCCTCAAAACCAGCAACTTCAAGCATTTCTTCAATGCTTATAATACCCTTTTTGCTTTTAAATACCCCTCTTACGTAGGCAATAGCATGTAAACCACGCACTGAATGAAACTTTTGCTCGATGTAAAAATACTTATGATCCCACCCAACTAACCTTGTACTAATTGTATAGCGCTGCATGGGTTTAATATCGCGAATATAGGTAATTGCGGTTGCATTAACAATAGGAAACCAACGACGTTTTAAAATTTGTTTAAGCAAACCTACGCGTTCGGTCATCCACGTACGAGATAGATCCATCATTGCTAAATAACGAGAATTCGTTAGATGTAGATTTATATCACAATCAGTAGGCAGCGATTTGTAATCAATATCTACTGTATCGAGTAAGTCTTGGTATTCTTGATTACGTTTAATTTTAAAAAACAGTAAAAGAAGTCTAAAATATAAGTTCACAGCAAAGGTCTTACCAGTTTAATTTACCTGAGTGTAGCACAGGCACTTGCGATGACGAATATTCTGTTTTAATCTAAAGTTATAAATACAAAAAAAAATTATTTTATGAAATTAAAATTAAATATACTTATCGCTACTATGTTTTTAGCAGCGAGTAATAATGCACTTGCTGACTTTAGCTTACCTGGCAGCGGAACAATTACCTACCCGACAGGCATTGAAAAACCATTTGAATTTGGTTTTGCTTGGCAACAAAATTCGGGGAAATTCACTATTGGCTCTAAAAGTTACAATATGGATCAAATTCCTAATTCATATTCAGTAGCAATTACACTTTCAAAAGATGAAAATCAGGTCTGGGTACAAGAGTTTAATAATGGTTTTATACAGGGTTTTAATTGGCAAATTGGTGAGCACACTGTTGTACTTAAAAAGCAGGAATTTAGCAATTCAGTTAAAGGTGATTACGTTATAGAGCTTAATGATCGCAGTTATTTTTTCACTCGAAATAATGCCAGTATTATTATGAACTTTAATGATGACGGCATAGAAACAATTGCTATCGATGGGGTTACAAAAAATATGGGGACTAAAAATTAGCCCTCATATTTTAATATTTTTACGTCAATTACACTTTTACAGTTTTACGGTTAATACCGTAGTCACGTAGTTTATTCGCAACAGCCGTATGGCTCAAACCTAAGCGTTTTGCTAATTGGCGAGAGCTAGGATAAGCAGGATAGAGCTTACGCAACAATGTTGCTTCAAAGCGTTTTACTGCTTGGTCAAGCGAGCCTTCAAAATCTGACTCTAAGTATCCTAATTCGTGTGTAAATGTAGGCAACTGTAAATGCTCAACACGTAATTCACTGTCATCTAATAACGACACTGCACGGTAAATTGCATTTTCTAGTTGGCGAACATTACCCGGCCACGGATATTCTTGCAAAAAGCTCAAACACTCTTGTGATAAAAGAGGCACATCATGCCCGTTTTGCTGAGCGTACTTTTGAATAAAATGTTCTGCAAGTGGTCCTACGTCGGCTTTTCTATCCCGTAACGGGGCAATTTCTAACGTTAAAACATTTATACGATAATATAAATCTTCTCTAAAAACGCCTTCTTGCACCATTGCTGGTAAATCTTTTTGTGTTGCAGCAATAATGCGCACATTTACTTTAACTTCGTTTTCGTCGCCTACTTTTCTAAATGTACCATCTTGCAAAAATCGCAATAATTTAGTTTGCAATTGAGTCGACATTTCGCCAACTTCATCTAAAAATACCGTGCCACCATCAGCTTGCTCAAGCACACCACGTTTAGGTGCTGTATTGTCTTCATAACCTGCGTAACCAAACAATTCAGACTCAGCTACATCATCAGGAAGTGATGCACACGACAAAGCAATAAAAGGCTTAACTGAACGATTAGAGGCATAATGGCACGCCCTAGCAAGCAACTCCTTGCCAGTGCCTGTTTCGCCTGTAATTAGTATTGGTGCTTCTAGTTGTGACATTTTTCGGGCTTCACGTACAACACGGCGCATAGCAGTACTGAAGTTATGAATAGTTGCAAAGCTTTCTTGCCCATAGCGCCTAAAAGCACTTACTTGCTGACCTAAACGACTTTGCGATTTAATATTAATAACAGCGCCAGCAAGTACGTCACCTTCACCACCTTGCGGTACTGCAATAGGTAAAATATCTGCAATAAAGTCTTCTCCTGCCACTTCCACTCGGGTAGTTTGCCCCAGCACTTCTTTACTTTCTAACCATCGAGTAAAATTAAAGCCTTTAAGCAAGTTATTAATATTTTCACCAATAACGTCTTTTTCATTTAGCTGTAAATCTTTGCAGGCTGCATCGTTACACAAACGTACCCAGCCTTTAGCATCAATAGAAATAACACCATCAGGTAATGCGCGCAGCAATGTGTTTAGTTCATTATGCTCACGTTCAGAAGGTAAAAATGCAGTAGTACGTACATCATGTACACCATCAATTAGACGAATAGAGGGCATAATTTTTTGAAATTGTTCAAACTCAATTTCAGGGAAACTTACATACATACGACAGTTAACCGAATCAACCTCAATTCCTTTCAAATCAACGCTGTAGTTAACTAAAATATTAAGGATTTCTTGGGCGATACCAATTCGATCAGCACAGTGAATATCTAGACGCATACATCCTCAAAGAAGGAAAAACTATATTGGCAGAATAATACGCTAAGTAGCTTTGAGAAGGTAGTTTATTGTAAACATTTTTGGACGAAATTGATTAAAGGGTTAAACCAAAGCCAAAGTGAGGATAAATACGGGTACTTATCAAATAAGCACCCGTATTTGTAATGTCAGCCTACATTATAGGCTTTTTAATTTATTACTTGCCTTGAGGGTATGCAGACCAATCACCACCATCTAGTTGTATGTAAGGTCGTTTATTTACATACATCATAATAGTATCGGCATTTTCAGCTACTTTTGGCGCTTTCGGTAAGTTTTCTAGTAGGTTAGCAATACTGCTATTACCACCAAATAAATTTGTTTGCAGTGTTTTGTTTATTAACTCTGAGAGTGCAAAGTAGCTTGTTGACTCATCAATAACTATTTGCGAGTAACTTTGAACATCAGGACCTATAAACTTGATAGCCACTGGCACAGAAACAATAGCTGGGCTTGGTATTTCACGTAATCCAGCAAATTGTACTTTATCACCTTTTAACGCTGCACCATGCTCAGGCACAATCATTAACATGACATTTCGATCACGTTTCTCTAAGTTTTTAATAAATTTATTAATATCAGAAAACAAATTTTCATGTCTGGTTGGATAGCTTTCTTGATTCGTTGTTCTTGCATGATTAACGAATTGATTGCCATCATGCAAGCTAATTGTGTTGTAGTACATAGCACACGGCGCACAATCTTTTGCATCAGTATCGAGCCAACCATTTAAAACAGCTCCGTCTGAATATATAGGGCTATTATCAAAACCATATTGCGCAACAGGCATAGAATCAATATTAAATGGCTTTGAATCTAAACCGCCATTTTTCTTAATTAATCCTTTAAACTCATCAAAATGCCCATCATGATTCATTACTATATTATTTTGATACCCAAGTTTTTCTAAGTTTTTAAATAAGTAACATTGCTCTGGCGCATCTTTAAATAATGCAGTTTGACTTGTTTGACCACAACTCGCTCGAAGCAATCTGATAGCTGCAGGACCACTGTATGATGTAGCTGAATTGAAGTCAGAAAAAACAACATCAAAATCTTTATACATGTCAGTTACGCTAACACCAATCGTATTTAAGTCATCTACAGCCATAGAACAAATATTTAAAATAATAACGTCAAACATTTCACCATTATATTCTTGTGGGAAATGGCTTGTTAACAAGCTTTGTTGCTGGTAAAAATCTTTCAGCTTTTGTTCTGGAGATTGAGTTTCCGTTGTTACAATTGACTCTCTATTTTGAGGTTCTGCAGCAAAGTTATTACCTGCAACTTGATTGACATTATTATTTGTTAGACTACTTTGCCCTTGCCAACCAATAAACATCAAACCAGCAATGGTCACTGTAGTAAATCTAATCCATTGCGAGCTATACCAAAACAATATAACGATGATAAAAAACCCAAGCAGCATATCTACATTTATAACTCGCCCCATTAACTCAATAAAGTACCCAAAGCTAAAATCTTGGACATTACCCGCTTGCTTAGTCAAACGGTTTATTGGGGGAAGCCAAGAGTCCTTATAAAGCAGTATTACCGCAATCACGATAGCAATAACATGCTTAACTTTCTCAATGCGAACATCTTTCAATTGAATAGCCAAAAGAGCTGCAAATGCCGCATTACTTAAAAAATCAAAGTCGATTGCACCATAATAAAACAGAGCAAATTTCACAATAAAATAAAGGTTCCACACCCCTAATCCAGACAGTTTCACTTATTTTCCTTACTTTTATTTTTAGGTATATAGGGCTCTAACACTTCATGTCTAAACGTCATTTTGTAATAGAACTTTTTAAACTTTACAGATAGGTAGCGGCTCGTTAATGCTAATAAAACACCGAGTAAAACGGCAAAAAACACCGTAATTAAAAACTGATTGATACTCATTTATAACTACCTTCTATTCATTATAAAGGGCTTTGCATCTGGACGAGTTTGAGTAAAAAACTCCGGCGTACCAATATCGACTTTAGGGCTTTGTGTTAAATCGGGTACATATTTGTAACTATCATTTTCTTTAAGTTGTTCGGTAAGGTCTGGTACATTTTTATCTCTATAATATCGACGTAATTGCTTACATTCTTGTTGAATATAAAAATGATCAGAAATCACATTTTGTTGAGCAAAAAAATCACTCGTTTCTAATTTAAACAAATGCTTTATGGCGTTTGTAACATCATTTTCTCTGCATGCGTGCAAATATAAGTACACTTTATTTTCCGCTACACTAAATACATCACCCTCACGTTTTATATGAAATAAATGCAGAGGATGAATTGGGTCAATTCTTGGGAGTAACTCTAAAATAACTAACACCCCACTAACTCCTAAATTAACTGCAGAATCGCTGTGCACTTCAACTTGTCTTGTAAAATCAATAAACGGTAAATAACCTTTCGAAAAAGTATTCTCCGTATACTGTAGTACATGCTCAACTGAAGGTGGTAGGGGTCTTGAAAACTGAAACCCCTGAATAGACTGAATCTGCGAGAGCAAACGAGAAGGCTCTGAAAAACTATATAAGATTAAGTTTACACCTAGGGTTAAAAACAAACATTCATCTTGATGTCTGATAATACCGTCTACATTCTGAATAACTAATTTTAACCAGCGTCCACAGTTTTTTCTAAGCTCAAAACATTGCTTACCTAAATCAGCCAAGTCGGTGTAACGAGTAACTGAAAATACTAAGGTTGCCGCAGTAAGCCTTGGTCCTTTATCAAATAAGTCGCTATTTTCTTTAACTGTTTGGTAGTATGTAGGTAATTTTGTTCCCTCAGGCACTGAGTTTTGAACTAGCCACACATCATCCTCATCGTTAAGTTTTAGATTGTTAGGTTCGTTTTTCTCTAATACATTTTCTTCAACGACAAATCGGTTATTTTTAACCATTAACGAGTATTGAACATTCGATAAAACGCCAGTCCCATGACTCCAATAATCGTATTCAAGTACTCGCATTGATGAATCATTATCTACAAAAACAATCCCGCTAAATAACTTATTAAGACGTCTGACTAAAAATCGAAAGTTAGCCACTTCAGGGCCTGAAATTAGAAATAATAAACTAGCATTTGCATTTGCTAAAAACTGGTTGTATTGAACAATAAGTTGCTCAATTTGAGCATCATTAAAGTCCTGCAACTGCTCGGTACTAAAATGGAGCAGTATTAATGAATTACTTATACCTTCATAACCATTTAGCTCTTTAATAATACCGTGGCTAATACGCTTAATTCCCCAATCGGCAATTTCTTTGGTAAAAGAAAATGAGTGAACGCGCGATTGTTTATAAGTATCAAATAGCACATTAGAGAAAGGCGACTCAAAAAATGACTCTATTTGAGAAGAAATAACAAAAATATTACTCTTTGCTTCGAGGTTAACGCAATGTAACGCGAATTCTATAGCTAAATTATCCAATGGGGCTAAAATAGCATAGCTGGAAGCCGGTTTTATTTCTTTAGCTGCGGGGTCTAATCCGGTTATGTTAAACTTATGCACACAAAACGCCTTTCAAAAAAATACTTTTTTACTAGTTTTAACAACTATTCTATATATAATAGACAAATAATGTCCACATATTATAATAATAAAACATACAGATACAGGTAGTAATGCAAAACTTGATTTCAAGACACTCTCAAACATTAACATCAAATGATATTGAAAACTTGGCTCGTCGCTTTGGTGGGAAAAGTGACGATTACATTGAAATAGTTAACAAGCAAAAAAATAATAAAACTATAAATAAATATGCGTTATTAAAAGAAATTGATGACGAGCTTGCTGCTATTACTGGCATTTAAAACAATTAGGTAACTTTCTCACGTGCAAAGAATTTTTTTAAAAGGTATCAAAGGTGGCACTGGCTGTACTGCAATCACTGCTAACCTAGCCTGCGTGTTAAAAAAATCAGATATCAATGTCATTGCTGTAGATTTGGATCCCAAAAGCGATTTGGGTTTGCACTTTGGTTTACCCTGGAAGAATACACAAGGCTGGAGTAACGCTGAAAATTTCGACGATGTTTTAAAGTGTTTTTATCAAGACAACGACGGCGTAATTTTCTTACCTCATGGTAACAAAATACCAACACCAACAGAAATTAACGGCCTTATTGATAGCTGTAAAAAGCTTGATACCCCTAAAAATACGTGGATGCTATTTGACTGCCCTAGTCATATAGATATTAGCCATTACGCATTAGATGAAAATGATATTGTAGTTGAATTAGTTAATTGTGATGCAATATGTCACAGTTTAATTTACAAGCAATTACAAAAATTGAAGAACACTGAGAATTCGTGGCATCACTTTTTTTTAGTTAATCGGTATAATTCGGCATCTGTATTAGAGTTTGATTTATTTTCACTTTGGCAATCAACGCTCCCTCTTATGGCTCCTTTTTTTATTAATAGCGACGAAGTAATAAAAGAATCAACAGCGTATCGTAATGTTGCGCTTAACTGCGCTCCTTACAGCATAGCTAATGATGATTTTGAAACCCTAGCTGGTTGGCTAGTTAGTAAAGCAGCATTATGACAGCACGACTTAGCACTTTTTATAAGCACCCTTTTCAAAGTAGCTTTCGCTTACTGCTTAGTCTCTTTTTTACTGAAAAGTTAGTTCGCTTAATCATGTTTAAATTTCATGGTAACTTTAATAGTCATAAAATGAATGCTATTGAAGCATTACTCATGCCTTTTTTAATCATTTTTAGCTCAATTATTGTAAAACTTAATGTTCGCAAGGAAAGCAATTATGAATGGTTTTACTTTAATTACCCCCACTTAAAGTTACCATATCGGAACCACTTATATTCAAATGCAGTACGGTTTTTTTTCCAAAGTATTTTTTTAATATTTTTTAAAAATAGTGATAAAAAAAGCTCAATTCGCGAAACAGCAAGTGATTATTTTTATGATGCAATTGGCTATATTTTTAGACAATTAAAGTGGATAGATTTAAAGCTAGGTAGAAAACTTAAGAGCTTACTTTCAAAAAATAAAAAACGCTCAAAACACAGTGCATTTCAATCATTTGCCAACGCACGTATTTGGCAAAACAAATTAATTAAATATGTAATTATTGCTTTTTCATTATTCTTATTGGCTATTTTTGTAACTATTCCTTTTAGCTTAGAAGCCCAAGCTATATTTATCAGTTTTATTTTATTGGTCGCTTATTCACTTAAACGAATAAAAGGTCAAATGGCGACGATAGTCATGATCACCTTATCGGTTACAACATCTTCGCGCTATTTATGGTGGCGATATACAGAAACTCTAAATTGGGATGATCCACTCGCACTTGCTTTAGGTGCAGGCTTACTATTAGCTGAAACTTACGCATGGTTAGTACTAATACTTGGCTTTTTTCAAACAATTAATCCATTAGAGCGTAAGCCAATTCCTCTTCCTAAAAACACTGACGATTGGCCAACTGTTGATGTATACATACCTACCTATAATGAGCCTTTAAGTGTTGTAAGACCAACAACATTAGCAGCGTTAAGCATTGATTGGCCAGCAGATAAGCTAAATGTGTACATTTTAGATGATGGTAAACGACCTGAGTTTGGTGAGTTTGCCAAAGAAGTCGGAGCGGGTTATTTAACTCGTCCTGATAACAATCACGCTAAAGCCGGTAATATGAATAGTGCCATGCGTTATACTGATGGTGAATACATTGCTATTTTTGATTGTGACCACGTCCCTGCTCGCTCATTTTTACAAATGACCATGGGTCAGTTTTTGAAAGACAGTAAAGTATGTTTGGTTCAAACACCACATCACTTTTTCTCAGCCGACCCATTTGAAAGAAACTTAAATAATCACAGCCAAATACCTAACGAAAACATGCTCTTTTACGGGCTAATTCAAGATGGTAATGACATGTGGGACGCTACCTTTTTCTGTGGTTCGTGTGCAGTATTAAAACGCGAAGCACTTGATAATATAGGCGGTTTTGCATTCGAAACAGTAACTGAAGATGCCCACACAGCACTTAGAATGCAGCGTGCTGGTTATAAAACAGCATATATTAATATTCCACAAGCCGCTGGCCTTGCTACGGATAGCTTATCTGCACATATCGGTCAGCGAATTCGCTGGGCGCGAGGTATGGCACAAATATTTAGGTTAGATAATCCTTTACTTGGCAAAGGCCTTAGCATCCCTCAACGTATGTGCTATATAAATGCAATGCTGCACTTTTTATCGGGCGTACCGCGTATTGTATTCCTAACCGCTCCTCTAGCATTAATATATTTTAATGCATACATTATTTACGCACCATTTATAGCTATATTTATTTATGTAGTACCAACATTAATACAAGTTAAAGCAACAAACTCACGTATACAGGGTAAGTACCGGTATTCTTTTTGGGGCGAAGTTTATGAAACTGTTTTAGCTTGGTATATATTAAAACCAACTACAGTCGCGTTATTTAATCCTAACAAGGGTAAGTTTAATGTGACTGAAAAAGGTGGGCTAAATGATAAAGAGCACTACGACTGGGGTATCTCAAAACCGTATCTCGTATTACTTAGCGTTAACTTAATTGGTATAATATATGGTGTTTTACGCTTAATATTTGGCGATCCATCTCAAGTTGGTGTGTTAATTATAAGCATGTGTTGGGCTATTTATAATATTATAATTTTAGGCGCAGCGGTTGCTGTTGCAGCAGAAGCACGACAAGTTAGGCACTCACATAGAATAAAAGCCAACTTTCCAGCGGGTATTCGATTAGCAAATGGTCATACATTAAAAGTTAAAATTACCGATTACTCAGATAATGGTGTAGGTATTGAAACCGAACACGCTCATTTATGTAGAGTTAACGATAAAGTTGAGCTATTAATGAGCCGAGGCAACAAACAGTTTTCGTTTACAACTTATGTATGTAACACACGAAAAAAACAAATTGGTCTTACTATTAAAGACTTATCGCTCGAAAAACAAAGAGCCTTTATACAATGTACTTTTTCAAGAGCGGATGCTTGGCTTGATTGGCAAAATAACTTTAGACATGACCGTCCGTCATACAGCTTTAAAGAAGTACAAAAAACGAGTTTAAGAGGCTTTAGCAATTTATTGTTTCATGCTCCAAGACCGTTACAGCCTATTATTAAACTTTTTACTCGTTTAGTGATTTACATAAATTCATTTATTCCAAAAAAACCTATAGTGCAAAATAATTATGATCAAAAAGCTGCTTAATACACTCGTTATATTTTTGCTTATTAGCATGGCTTGGCAAACTAATGCTATAGAGCCTATGCACGATAAATCTATGTTCATCAATGGCTATCCTGAGAGCGCTCAAGTTACTAGCCTGCGTCTTGATTTTGAAGCCCTCGGATTTACTGACTATAAGTTGGATGGAATAAACAATAATTCACGTGTTGATTTCACTAACCGTATAGATAAGTTAAGTAAAAATTTAATGCTTAATTTTTCATATACAAACTCACCTTCACTTATTGCTAATGTTTCGCATTTGAAAGTGTATTTTAACGAGAATTTAGTAACAGTATTACCTATCAATAAACACTCAAGTGTTGTTAAAAACACGGTTAATCATAACCTTGCTCTAAACTCAAAATATATCCAAGATTATAATCAAATACGTTTTGAATTAGTTGGTTACTACGATTTAACGTGCCAAGACTATTTTAGTCGTTCAATTTGGACCGAAATAAACAAATCAAGTAACATTACACTTGATGAGACATCGCTTGCTATCGATAGCCGTTTAGAATATTTACCAGAGCCATTTTTTGATAGTAAAGATTACAGCAAACTAATGCTTCCTTTCGTGTTTGCAACGACACCTAACAAAGAAACAATTGAAGCTGCTGCGACTCTTTCTAGCTGGTTTGGTGCTCAAGCTGATTGGCGCGGTGCTGACTTTCCAGTATTAATAAACAAAACACCTGAACAACACAGTGTTGTGTTTATTACTAATACGTCTAAACCAGATTTTTTAGCTGACTATCCAGATGTAGAAAAACCAACAATAGACATCATTTCTAGCCCAATTAATCGTTATAAAAAAATGCTACTTATTTTAGGTCGTGATGAAAAAGACTTAAAAACAGCAGTTAACGGCTTAGTATTTGGTCACAAAATAATGACAGGTCGAAGTGCTAGTATAGAAGGCGTTAATCAAATACCTATGCGCAAAGCTTACGATGCTCCTCGCTGGCTTAGAGGTGACCGACCGGTACATTTTAGTGAACTAACTGACTACCCAACACAACTACAAGCAAAAGGACTTAATAACGGTCCTATTAAATTAAATATTCGCTTAGCTCCTGATTTATTTACATGGCGTGAAAAAGGTATTCCAATTACTTTGCAATACCGTAATACACCTGAAGACGAAACGCTTGATTCACGTTTAAATATGCTAATAAACCAAGAGTTTATTAGTGGGTTCATATTAGAAAGAAATGATTCAGCACTAAGTACAACTAAAACATTATTACCTCTAATAGCTAATAGTGATACAACTCAAAACACTGAAGACTTTTCACTTGATGGTATAGATTTAGCTAAGCGTAATGAACTTAACTTTGATTTTCGTTTTGCAGTATTAAAAAAAGGAGAATGTGCAGTTGCTCCTCCTGGTGGTGAGTACGGTGTAATTGATGGTCACTCGAGTATTGATGCAAGTGGTTTTGATCACTACATTGCACTACCTGACTTAAATGTATTTGCTAATAGTGGTTTTCCTTTCACTAAATATGCAGACTTACAGCAAACACTTGTTGTTTTAGACAATAATCCAACACCTAAAGCAATCTCTGTATTACTTAACCTAACCGGTCACTTTGGTGCTATTACAGGCTACCCTGGTCACCGTTTAACAGTGCAGCATTTAAATGACAATATTGACTATGATGATAAAGACGTACTTGTTATTACCAAGCCTAATACGGCTACAAATAACTTGGACGATGGTTCACAAACTAATATTTTACTGCACAATAATCAGCGTGCTATTAAACAAGCTATTTATAATGGTGCTTATGACGATGATGACGCAGAAAAAATACAAATTAATGTGAAAAGTAGTGGTGATATGGCCGTTATAACGGGCTTTCAATCTCCATTTGATTCAGAGCGTTCAATTGTTTCATTAACAGCAACCACAAATAAGGCTTTTACTTTATTAGATAATGCCTTAATGAGTTCTGAAAGCTTAGAGCTAATTAAAGGAAGTGCTGCAATAATTAACACTCAGGGCATCAAAACCATCAAAACAGATAAACAATACTTTGTTGGTCATATACCTGTACATACACTTATTTGGTTTCACCTATCTGATCACCCATTTATATTGGCGCTACTTTCAATTTTAGTGTTGCTTTTAATCTCATTTATTTTGTGGCGATTATTGCAAGCTCTTACTTACAAACGTTTAGCTGAAGGAGATAAATAATGAAGTCTGTAATTTATGCATTATTTTTAGCACTTAACTTATCTTCCTTTGCCGCAAGTGCACAAGTTGAACAATGTGCCCCTTGGCAAGGATGGAGCACCTTTAAAAGTAACTTTATCAGTGAAGATGGTCGTGTAATTGATTTAGGAAGTAAGCAAAATATAACTACTTCTGAAGGTCAATCTTACGCTCTCTTTTTTGCCTTAGTCGCAAATGATAAAGCAATGTTTGATTTAGTACTCGATTGGACTCAAGAACACTTATCAGAGGGTGATTTAAGTACGCGCTTACCTGCATGGCAATGGGGTGAAGATAATAATAGAGTAGGTACTATTTTAGATTCAAATCCAGCATCTGACTCTGATCTTTGGATTGCATACAGCCTGTCTCAAGCAGCTATTTTATGGGACGAACGTCGTTACAGCATTTTAGCTTCAGTACTTGCACAGCGCGTTATGCGTGAAGAAACAGCTCATATTCAGGGTCTTGGCTTAACACTACTACCTGCACCATCTGGATTTGAATTTGCTAATGAACAGTATAAATTAAACCCAAGTTATTCACCGTTATTTATATTCCAACAGTTTAGCAAGCTATATCCTCATTCACCGTGGCAACAACTACACGATAGTTCAGCTAAATTAATACTAGAGACAAGCAAAAAAGGCGTCAGCCCTGATTGGATTATGTATGGAACAAATAAAGGTTTTTACTTTGATAAAAAAGTAACTGATGTTGGCAGCTATAATGCAATACGTGTTTATCTTTGGACGAGTATGATGGCTGATGATGCTCCATATAAAAAAGATCTAGTTAAGCAATTTACTCCTTTTGTTGAAACGATTAAAAATCGAGGTTATGTACCATTAAATACATACTCGCAATCGGGGAAATCAGAGGATAAGGGTCCAGTTGGCTTTAATGCTGCTTTACTTCCTTTATTAGCAAGTCAAAACGATAATGCTTTAGTTATGTCTATACAGCAAAAGTTAATGGTTGATAGCTCGTTTAGTCAATCTCGTTATTACGATAGCGTACTTAATTTATTTGGTACAAGTACCTTAAATAAACGCTTTTTAATTTCAGCAGACGGAACACTGCAGCCAAAGTGGAGCTCTGAATGCCGTTAAGGGCTGCCTTAGTTTGTGCACTAACATTGAGTCCAATGTTAAGTGCCAAAACAGTAAACGACATTGATACCAAGTCGGTTGAATGGCTATTAAGCCAGATAAATATTGGTGAAGCACAGCAAAATAAAAAGCTTATTGAAGATAGCTTACAAAAGCTAGTTGCTATAGCCCCTGCCCGCATTGAAACTCAATGTGCGTTAGCACGCCATTACTTTACCAACGACGATGTTAATAAAGCAAACCAGTTACTTAGTAAAGTAGATAATGGACTTTCTAAACAGCATCCGTGTGTTAAAAAACTCAGAGTTATATCTCGGGTTGAAGGTAAAGATAAAGCACAAGTTCAGCAAGCAAAATTACTTGCTCGTGCAGGGCAATACGTACAAGCACGCCAAATATACAATTCTCTTTTTAAAGATATATACCCAACTCTTGACTACGAGCTTGAGCATTTAAGTTGGTATGCACAAGATAGTGCTCAGTGGTTAGGCGCAAAGAAAGGGTATGAAGAGCTATTAAAGCAATACGCTAATATCGGAAAAGTTGAAATAGCCTACGCACGTCACTTATTAAGACGTAAACCTAATGATAAGAAAGCCATTGATATTTTAAGTACATACGCTTCAACTTCTCATTTTAATAATGATGTAGAAAACATTTGGTTAAGCGCCCTGTCTAATATGTCTATTAGCAGCAATACCGAGCAGCAGTTTCAGCGTTATTTCACACTTTACCCTTTTAGTAGTAAAGGTGAATTACAATATCAAGATTTCAAAAAGGTTTTAAAGGATCGCCAAAAATTACTTGCCGATCCGGCTTATCAGCTTTGGGTTAAAGGTGATGCTTTACTTGAAAAAAATAAGCTCAATGCAGCTGAACCCATATTATTAAAAGCGCTTAAGGGTCGCCCTGAAGATGGCGCTATAATGCGCAGTTTAGGCACTCTTTATCTACGCTCTGGAAATAATCAAAAGTCTTACCAATACTTTACACTCGCACAAAAATTCACTGCTGATTTTGGTGAGCGTGAAACATTAAAAGATTTAGCTAAAACGGCAAAGTTTTGGCTTTATATCCGTCAAGCTAAAGATGCAATAAGTAGCAGTGAATTTAAAATAGCACAGTTAAAGCTTAATTTAGCTGATGCCTTGGAGCAAGACCCAAGCACTGTTTTATATAATAAAGGATTACTAAAGTTTTATCAGGGTCAATACTCTCAAGCAGCTAACATTTATAGAGTTGTATTAAAAAGTGATCCTCTTAATAAAAGCGCTTTATTAGGGTTATTAGAAATTGCAGAATTAGAACAAAAAGAGCAATCTCTAAAATCATTTTACAACAGTCTCTCTGCTTCACAAAAAAGCTTAATACAACCATCATATCAAGTTTCTATCAGTAGCAGTTTACGTGCAGAAGCGACTTTATATTCACAAGCTGGTGAGTTAGATAAAGCAGAAAAAACATTAAAACATGCCATTGAGTTAGCGCCAGAACAACCATGGTTATACTACGACTTAGCTTTTATTTATCAGCAAAAAGGCCTTACCAAACAAGCTCGTTCTTTGTTTAATAATGTATTGTGGCAGTTTCCTCTAGATTCATCACTACGTTATAGCCACGCGTTATTTTTACGCTCGATTGATGATTATCAAGGCGCTATTAATACTTTAAAGTTCATTCCTGTTAAAGCCAGAAACGAAGATATAATTGCCTTAGAGCAACAGTTACAGCTTAGCGAGTCACTTGCACAAAGTGAGCGTCATCTAAATACAAAAAACAAAGCGACTGCCATTTACCATCTGAGCAATCTAGAAGCTCAACCTCTAACACCAATTATGCAAGCTGAGTTATCACGCAGCTGGCATAGAATAGACGAACAGAAACATGCTCTTAAGCTACTCGAAAAGGCACTAGTGGCTGAGCCAACTATTTCAGCATATTGGCATATGCTCTTTGGGGAATGGGTATTAGAGCAAGGTGATGAAAACTTAACAACACAATGGTTTAACCAATATATATTACCTGAAGCGGCTTCAGAGAGTGAAATCGCACAATATGTACAGCTACAAAATAGTTATATAGGTCAGTATTATAATGGAAGTGATTTGATTGCTAAGCTTAATCAGCTTGATCAAAAATATAAAAATTCACCAGCAACAACAACTGCATTGATTAATGCAAACTTAGCACTTGAACAACGCGAAGCCGCTATTATTATATACAAACAAAAAGTACAAAATAAACACGTTATTGAACCACAAGCATTAATGGCAATAGCTAAAGCTTACAGAGAGCTTGGCGATGACTTTCAAGCTAAAAAAGTAACGCAACAAGCCATTACTCAAACGACGTCTCAAGAAAGCTATTTACAACGCCAAATTATGTCATCGCTAAATGAGTTTAATTTCTCTGGCGATGCTCTTTATTTAGCTGAGCAATTAGTTAATAAGTCGCCTAACGATCAAGAGCTACGTTATTTAGCGGCGCAAGTTGCAGATAAATTCAATGAAAACGAGCAAGCACAAAACTGGTATAAGCAAACGTTGTCACCTAATCAAACTTTAAGTGACAAAGAACTTTATAGCACGCTTGCTCGCGTAAACGATGATGACCCTTGGTATGTTAATGGGGCAAAAAGAGAACTAATAACACAACAAAATAAAAACCAAGCCTATATTGCAATTGGTGTTAATTTTAGTGGTCAAACTAGCACTGAAAGCGATGCAACACTTGGCGCAGGCTTAGTTCCTATAGAGGCTTATTTTCCACTTTGGCAAGGTCAGGGTTTTGTAAAGGTAGACCCAACAACTATTAGTGCTCAAACTACGCGTTTTGACGAACAATTTGCGGGTAGTCGCTATGGTCAAGGTGCTTTGTGCATATTTACTTGTCCTTTAGATGAGGTAAGTCCTGAAGCAACCGGTGTCGATATCGGATTTGGCTGGCAAAACGAAAACTGGCGCTTTGATTTAGGCACTACTCCGCTTGGCTTTTTAATTGAAGACATAGTGTGGGGTATTAATTATGCAGATAGCTTTGGTGACTTTGGATATAGCCTTGAGCTTGAGAAGCGCCCTGTTACCAGTTCGGTACTTTCATATTCTGGGTTAGAAGATGTAAGAACAGGTGAAGTTTGGGGCGGTGTACGCTCCACTGGTATCACGGCTAATATTTCACATGATTTAGGTGGCGATTGGGGCTTTTGGTCAAGTGCAGACTTTCAGCTTTACAAAGGTCAGAATGTTAAAGACAACCAACGGTATCGCGTTATGGGCGGTACTTACTATCGCGTGATTAGTAATGAAGAGCGAGAGTTTACTGTCGGCGCGAGTTTATTACACTGGGCTTACAAGTATAACTTAAGTGAAGAAACATTCGGACACGGTGGTTATTACAGCCCGCAAAATTATGTAGGGTTATCTATTCCGTTAAGTTACGACGCTCGCTGGGGTAATGATTTTGTGTATCGTTTAAAAACCGGTATTTCATATTCACAAACAGACACCCAAGCAATTGACTTCTTCCCGAACGATCCTGATTTACAAAATGAAGCGTTTATCAGGCAGCTTGAAACAGGTGTAAATCCATCATTCGAAAGCGATAGCAGCTCAGGTGTTTCATATAATCTTGAAGGTAGCTTTGAATACAGAGCCACACCTCACTGGTCTTTTGGTGGCTACTTAGCAATAGATCGTTCTGATTTTTATGAACCGAATTTTGGTCAACTCTATTTACGTTATTACTTTAATCCGGTATACGGAACATTAGAGTTCCCAGGCACACCAATAATTCCTTACGCTGATTTTTAAACTATTGCACGGTGTTTATGACAACCACCGTGCAATACTTCCCCTCGCACAAAGGTCTATGTATACTAATGCGCAATTGTAGCTAGGATAAGGGTGTGACTCTTACCTGATGGTATAACAGCCATACAGCAAATCATTATCTTAGATACAAATAAATATACTGATGGTCGAGCAATTTAGCCTTTGAAAAAATTAGGCTAATTTTGCTAAAGCAAAAAATTATAAGCCCATCATAACAATAATATGAATTAGGAAGTAAATATGAGTTCAGCTCCAGATAGTGGTTGGTTTGGCCACCCTAAAGGACTTTCAACCTTGTTTTTCACTGAAATGTGGGAACGAATGAGTTATTACGGTATGCGAGCTATGCTCGTATTATTCATGACCGCAAGCTTACAAGAAGAAGGCTTAGCTTTTACTGTAGCATCTGCTGCAGCAATTTATGGTTTATACACAGGCGCAGTATACTTTTTAGGCTTACCAGGTGGTTGGCTAGCTGACCGTTTATTTGGTGGTCAGAAAGCGGTTTGGTACGGTGGTATAATTATTATGGTTGGCCATATTATTTTGGCTATTCCTCATGATTATTCATTCTTCATTGGTTTAATATTTGTAGCAACAGGTACTGGTTTACTTAAGCCAAATATAAGCGCCATGGTTGGTCAGCTATACAGCGATTCTGATGAACGTCGCGATGGCGGTTACGCTATTTATTATATGGGTATCAACTTAGGCTCTTTAATTGGTTACTACGTTTGTGGTTACTTTATGGAAAATGTAGGTTGGCACTGGGCGTTTGGTGCAGCAGCTGTTGGTATGGCTATTGGTTTAGTGCAATATAAACGTTCACTTAACAACTTACCTGAGCATAGTGCTCTACCAGCTAACCCATTAGGACCAAAAGGTACTTCGCGTGCATGGGTTGGTATTGCTGCATTCGTAATTATTGCAGCTGCAATCACTACAGCCGCAATGACTGGTGCACTCATAATTGACCCAATAACTGTTGCAGGTTACGTTGCTGTTGTATTCACTATTATCTTTTTTGTTTATTTTGGTCTTATTTATTTTAACGGTAAATTAACAGATGCTGAAAAACAAAGAATGTGGGCACTATTTTTAGTATGTATCGCATCAGCATGTTTTTGGTCTGGCTTTGAACAAGCCGGTTCATCTTTAAACTTATTTGCTCGCGATTACACTGACCGCCTTATCGGTACTTTTGAAATCCCTACAACATGGTTTCAATCATTAAATTCTTTGTTTATTATTGTTTTATCGCCATTTTTTGCAGCTCTTTGGATTAATTTATCTAAAAGCTTAGTATCGCCTAGTTATAGCGTTAAATGTGCTCTTGGTTTAATTATCATGGCATCGGGCTTTTTAGTTATGTTTATGGCTGCTCAGTATGCAGCTGAAGGTCTAAAAGTAGCGCCTTACTGGCTTGTTACCACTTACTTTTTACATACTGTGGGTGAACTTTGTTTAAGCCCTGTAGCGCTAAGTGCCGTAAGCAAGTTATCGCCTAAACGCTATACAGGTCAAATGATGGGTGTGTTTGTATTAACTTACTCTATCGGTAATATCATTGCAGGCTTACTTGCTGGTAATTTCGACCCGAATAAAGTTGAACAAATCCCTAACTTATACTTACAAATTGCATTATTTAGCATTGGTGTTGGTATTGTTTTAGTACTAATGACATTTAAAGCTAAAGTATGGGAAAAACAAGGTTTATCAAACGAATAGTTTTTTAAATTAAAAACGCCCTCCTCCCTTCATATAAAAATATATGAAGGGAAATTTACTCATTCATCTTTGTTGCTTCCTTTGTTAACTGGTATTATGTGTTAATTGATCATTGAATACATATCAGGGCAATAGTCCATGCAATCATTAACTTTTACTCAAAAGAGTTTACTTTTCTTTTTCTCATTATGTTTAACTGCCTGCGGTGGCGGTGATGATGTAACTCTAAATCCAAATGATCCCGTTGAGCCTACACCATCTCAATTGAGCATCTCTAACACCTCTGGTTTATCTGTTGTACTTGATGATGGAAATTTCGAACTCAACATTTCAGCCAATGCTGTAACAACCAATGCAGAACTCACCTTCGAAAAGTTATCTTCCGCTGAAGAGAACCAAAGTGAGAATATAGTTTCTGGTACGTATTTACTTTCACCTAGCACTATTACATTTTCTGATTCAATAACGATTACTATAAAAATACCCGAAGACTATGAATTAGGTGGTCAGCTATTTATTGCCCGTTTAAACGGTAATAGTTGGGAAACTGTTAATAACTCAATCGTGTCTGAGGGTTTTGTTAGCGCACAAGTAAGTACATTAGGCACATATGCAATACAATTACAGCGCAAGGAAGCCTTTGCTGATATTGGTCCTACATGTGATATTAATGCCACAGAGCAATCTGTTAGGTTTATTCACGTTGCAGATATGCATGCCCGCTTTGGTTACAAAGAACAACTTTTTAGTCGTATTAAGGCATATCATAAAAAAGCGCTTAGCGAGTCGCCGTATACATTATTTACTGATGGCGGCGATGATTACGAAAAAGGAACTGTAGCAGAGCAAGTCTCACAAGGGCTCGCTACTGATGAAGCAATAAAAGCGATGACTTTTGATTTGCGTGTATTAGGTAATCATGACTATGCATGGGGACCTGAAAAATTACTTGAATTTTCAAAAGACGAAAACGCGATTGTTCTTGCTAGTAATACTCGTTACGAAGGTGCTCAGGCACAAGATTTTGACGGTGTAGACTTTGCTAAAGTACAAGTAGGTTGTATTACTTTTGGTGTACTTGGTATGACGTCTGTACCATGGAATGAGCTCGACAAGCCATTCGATGACGAACCAATCCCTGATTTTATAAAACAATTTAAAATGAGTTGGAAGTGGCAACAAGTTGCACAGAGTATTGTAAGTCAATATAGAGATGATGTTGACTACATGATAATGCTGAGCCATTTAGGTAAAGGCACCGATGTTGAAATAGCAACCAATGTTACAGGCATTGATTTAGTGCTTGGTGGTCATACTCATGGCGGTGAAGAATTAGTTGAACTCGATAATGGCTCTCTCGTTATTCAACCTGATTTTTATGCTCGTGGCGTTACTGATTTAAACTTAGTTTTTAATACTACCGATAAATCATTAAATCGTTACGACTATCAAACTGTAGATACAGAAACATCTATTGAACCTGACGAAGATACTAAACAAGCTATCGATGTAATTATGGGGCGTTACGCACCTGATGCTCAAACAGAAATAGCTATTTCAGAAAACTATCCGAATGCTCAAGAGCTCGCTGAAATCACAGCTCTAGCAGCAAAGCACTCAAGTACAATTATTGCGGCACTGCTTAACCCTGAATTAGTACAAAAACGTTGGACACCAGGCACACTTACTCAAGAAGACTTTCATAAAGCATTTTATGTTGAAAGGCAGCCTTCAAACACACCAGGTTTTAATTCTTTATATCAAGTAACCGTAAGTGGCACAGACTTAAATAGTATGTTTGCCAGCCAACCAGACTGGTTTTTACTAAAGCCAGAAAATGTTCAAGCAACAACTAATTACGATGTAGCATTATTTAAAGGCGCGGCGCTTAATCCTGAATTATTTTTTAACGGTGTTACCTTTACTAATATAAAACCGATTGCCGAAGCATGGTGGCTACTTGATCAATACGCACGCTTTAGAACAACTCAGTGTCTTCACATCGATACAGATACACAACTTAATGCCTGCCAAGATGACGCGAATGTCACTATTTGGAATTTTGACGACCCAGAAAACCCATTCACTCCTGACTTTGGTCCATCTGTATTAAGCTACTTTGACCCAGAAAATGAAAACTGGGGACCAGAAGAAACAGTATACGACACAACCACAGCACTCAATATTGCAGATTTAAATGATGGTCCTTCTGGCGTTATGGCTTTTTCTCGTCATGCACCAACAGAAGGCTTATTAATTAATTTAAATACCGCAGCAAATGGTGATTTTAAAAATGAAGGCTTAGTTTCTGACTACACAATAGTTATGGATATAAACTGGCCATTAGGTACACAAGATATCTACCGCGCTATAATTCAAGCCGATACAGAAAATTACGCTACAGATGATGCCGATATCTTTGCAAGCCCAGACGGCGGCTATGGCGAAGCAACCAGCAGCAGTGGTTACTTTGGTACAACAGAGCCTGATAGTTGGCACCGTGTTGCTTTTGTATTTTATACCGCACCAACAAATGGCGTATTTGAAATATACGTTGATGGTGAATTTGCAGGCGTTAAAGAAGAAGGCGAGATAAATCGCCGATGGGCACTTAATAAAACAATGCTATTACTGACTGATAACAACTACGAAGCCCGACCTGGTTATTTAAACGCATTACTTTATGCTGGTCGTGCAATGACACGTGGCGAAATAAAAAGTATGGGAAGTGCGCAGAAAAAACTTAACTATGAGCAAGCAACGCGAACACTAAATCAGACCATTGAACGTCATTACAAAACAGCCCCAGCTATTAAAACTAACTTATGGATAGAACAGAGAAACAAGTTTTTCAATTCTCATAGTGAAACTGTAAATAATTAATTACAAAAAAGGTAAGTTTTATACAAATACTGAAGAGGTTTAGATATACCTAAACCTCTTTATTAATTTAAAAATAACAATTAAAATCAATAGTATAAGATAAACATTATCGTATTATTAAAACTCTAATACACTTAAATTAATGTCATCTGTATTTCAAAAAAGCAACTTGCGTGTAACCGTCCCATTAAATTTACAAACTCGCTACGTACTAAATAACACCTCCCTCTTCCCCAAATCAAAAATCTGGTTGATTATCTACTGCAATATGACAACAACACATAATCGCAGTGCTTAATTGCGGGAGTAATAATAATGAGTGAAGTAAATAATTATTTAGGTTTAGTTGGTATTGAGTTTACCGAATACGCAACACCTGATGCTGATTACATGGATAAAGTATTTACTGATTTTGGTTTTTCAAAACTAAAAAAATTCAAAGGTAAAGACATTGTTTATTACAACCAAAACGACATTCATTTTTTATTAAATAATGAACGTGAAGGATTTTCTGCCGAATTTGCTAAAAGTCATGGTCCTGCTATTTGTTCTATGGGCTGGCGTGTTGAGAATGCAAAAAAAGCATTTGAAACCGCAGTTGAGCGCGGTGCAAAACCAGCAACCGATTCAACTCATAAAAATCTACCTTACCCTGCAATTTACGGTATTGGCGATAGCCTTATTTACTTTATTGAACAATTTGGCGACAAAGGTACTATTTACGAAAGTGATTTTGAAGACTTAGAAACGCAAAGCGTTGTTGAAGATAAAGGCTTTATCCGAATCGATCATTTAACTAATAATGTTTATAAAGGCACCATGGAAAAGTGGGCTAACTTTTATAAAGATGTATTTGGTTTTACCGAAGTACGTTACTTTGACATTAAAGGTCAAAAAACGGCGCTTATTTCGTATGCACTTAAATCACCATGTGGCACCTTCTCTATCCCTATTAATGAAGGTAAAGGTAACGATAACAATCAAATCGACGAATACCTTGGTGAGTACAACGGTCCTGGCGTTCAACATTTAGCATTTTTAACAGATGACTTAGTAGGCTCTCTTGATAAGCTTGATAAATCAACAATTGCAACGCTCGATATTATTCCTGAGTACTATGACACTATTTTTGACCGTGTACCTTGGGTTGCAGAAGACAAAGAAAAAATTCGTCAGCATCAAATACTCGTAGATAGCCAAAGTGAAAATTGCTACCTATTACAAATTTTTTCTAAAAATTTATTTGGTCCAATCTTTATAGAAATGATCCAACGCGTTGATGACGGTGGCTTTGGTGAAGGTAACTTCCAAGCATTGTTTGAATCAATCGAACGCGATCAAGAGCGTCGCGGCGTTTTATAATATATTTGAGTAGATTAAAAGCAGCGATATTCGCTGCTTTTGTCGTTTTAGTATTTAAAAAGTATTGCGCTAAGTACAAGTATGATTAAATAAATTGCACCTTGTCGCTATATTGTAAAGTCCAAAGGAAATGTAATGAGCCTAATTAACGAAACCCATAATATTAATTTAACTAGCTGGGTTGAGTCAGCTAATGTTGCAAATTGTGACTTCCCTATTCAAAACTTACCATTTGCAGAGTTTCGACTCAAAGGCACCAATGAGGCTTTTCGTGGCGGTGTTGCAATTGGAGATCAAGTAATTGACTTGGCACAACTAAGTAAACTCAATATATTAACTGGTGATGCACAAATAGCAGCAGACGCAGCAAGTGAATCAACACTAAACTCATTTATGAGCTTAGGTCAGCAATATTGGTCAGCATTGCGATTGGCGCTTTCAAAAGCTCTACGAGTAGGTTCAGAGCATCAACAAGCACTTAGCAGCACTTTTGTACATCAATCTGATATTGAATTTTCTTTGCCTTGTCGTATTGGTGACTATACCGACTTTTACACATCTATTTATCATGCAACCGCTGTGGGTCGCTTATTTCGTCCAGACAACCCGTTACTGCCAAACTATAAATGGGTTCCGATTGGTTACCATGGCCGCTCTTCATCTATTGATGTATCGGGTCAAACGTTTCATCGCCCAAAAGGTCAAACTAAAGCGCCTGATGCAGAAGCACCATCATTTGGTCCATGTAAACGTCTCGATTACGAACTAGAAATTGGTATTTATTTAGGCAAGGGTAATGCATTAGGTGATGCAATCGCTATCGAAAATGCTGAAAATCATGTGTTTGGCTTTTGTGTATTTAACGACTGGTCTGCACGGGATTTACAAGCGTGGGAATACCAACCATTGGGTCCATTTTTAGCTAAAAACTTTGCCTCAACTGTATCTCCTTGGATTGTGACAACAGAAGCATTAGCACCATATAGAACAAGTTGGACCCGTGATAAAAACGACCCGCAACCTATGGATTATTTAGAGTCAAAAGCAAACCGAGAGCAAGGTGCTTTTGATATTCAAATGGACGTTAAAATTCAAACACAAAAAATGCGCAGCGAAGGTCATAACCCAACACGTGTATCAACATCTAGCTTTAAACACTCTTATTGGACTGTCGCGCAAATGGTTACTCACCATACTGTAAATGGCTGTAACTTTATGCCAGGTGACATGCTGGGGTCTGGGACTCAATCTGGTCCAACGCATGAAGAGGCAGGTTCCCTACTTGAGCTTTCTCGTGGCGGCAAAGAAAAAATAACTCTCAGTAACGGTGAACAACGCAGCTTTTTAGAAGATGGCGACAACGTTATTATGCGTGGCTGGTGTGAAAAAGAAGGATATGCACGAATTGGCTTTGGTTCAGTAGAAAGCAAAGTACTTCCAACTAAGTAACACATTTTTATAAATTAAATATACAAAGGACTGCTTTTAAAGCAGCCCTTTTTTATTAATTTTTGAACAGTTACAATTTTTTTCTGGCTTTTTAAGCTCAGATTGATATCTTAATCCGGTTAATAGCCAGTGTTTATATGCCATGTCAGTATTTATAAAGTCTTTTTATCATAAATTTTTTCCAACTCGTCAGCTACTTATACGCCAAAATGGCGAAGTTAAGCATGTTGTTTTAGCGTCTTGGTTCCAACTTCTTGTAGCATTGCTTATTTTTGTTACTTTCGCTTGGATGAGTGTTTCTAGCTTTCGTGTTTATATGCAAACTGGCAAAATTTCCGATATTGAACAAAGTCGAATAGATACGCAAACACTCTGGCAAAAAAAGGCCGATGAACAGCAACGCCTTCACTCAAAACAATTAGAACAACTTGCTATACTTGAACAAAAGCAGGTTCTTTTACAAAGTATGATCGAGTCACTCCCTGCTTCTATTAGTAAAGATTCAATTAAACTTGATGATGAACTCGAATCGCCAATTAGCGAAGATAATAATGACTTCCATGAACCACTCATTGGCAGTGAATCAGAAAACAAACACGCAAACTTAATTACTCCAATAACATTTGCAGCAAGATCAGCCAATTTAGAAAAACAATACGAGCAAGATTTTGCGCTACTCAGTCACGAAATAGATAAACGCCATAACGTTATTTTAACGATGCTAAAAGGTGCAGGACTTGAATCGGCGTTAGAGCAGCATTTAACTCTCGACACACAAAAAACAGCTCAAGGTGGTCCACTTGATATATTTGACGAGACTAAAATCCCAAGCAATTTTTTAGCTATAGTCGACAAGCTTCTTGTATTAAATAACCTAGAAAACTTTTTAACTGAATTACCAAACACACTACCTTTAGCCAATTCCAAGTATTATGTTTCGAGCAGCTTTGGGCTTAGAAAAGATCCTATGAACAGTCACCACGCGTTTCACAAAGGTATTGATTTAGCTGGTTGGCACAAAACCGAAATATTTGCTCCAGCAGACGCTGTGGTACTTCGTGCTGGTCGTAACGGTGGTTATGGTAACTTTATAGAGCTTGAACATAAAAATGGCTTAGTAACACGATTTGGTCATTTAAATAAAATTAAAGTTAAAAAAGGTCAATTAATTACTAAAAATGATGTTATTGGCTTAATGGGCAGCACAGGAAGAAGTACCGGCACCCATTTACATTACGAAGTTTTGCTTAACGGCAAACAAGTTAATCCTCTAAAAATAACAAAGGCGCTTTCTCGTGTTCGGTAAAAAAAAGCAAACAACAAGTAACACATCTTTGAAAAGAGTGAATCATACGCCGTCTATTATTTCACAAGACGTGCGTTTAACGGGTACATTAGTTAGCCAAGGAGAAGTTCAACTTGACGGTCGAATAGATGGCGATATTAAAGCAGAGCACTTAGTTATTGGCTCAACGGGTATGGTTGAAGGCATTGTTGAAGCTAAAAGCGTTATTGTTAAAGGTAAAATTATTGGCTCTATAAATGCCGAAGAAGTAAAAGTTCAAAGCGGCGCACATGTCCACGGTGATGTATTTCACGATACGTTGAGTATTGATGCTGGCGCTATTATTGAAGGCAGTTTAAAGCAACGCTTCGAAAAAGAAGATGTTGAACTAATTAGCGAAAAATTAAAGCCGGCAAGCGAAGTAAAAGCATTATTAGAGGAAGACGACAGCAGTTTGTCTTTTGTAAATAAACAAGCTGCTGATAAAAAGCACACTACAGAGAAAAAATAAGTTATTTTTTCTCTGTTATATACATTGTAATATCTGCAGTGAAAACAAGTTCATTGCGGGTATTATAAAGTTTTACCGGTACAATTAAATCTTCTTTATCAATCCACTCATGTGGTAAATCAATTTCAGCAATCGCTGTCACATCGGTATCTACTTTAGCTAAATATTGCACTGTCATCCCTTTTGGGATCCAGCGATGTGTTTTAACGGGCACGGTGGCATCAACCATCACTCCAGCGCACAGTTCAGCTAAATTACACTGCGCAATAGCATGAATAGTTCCAATATGATTATGGACGCTGCGACGGTTTTTAACTACCGCGCTGCAATGCCCTTCTCGCAAATCAAGTACATAAGGTTTCATAGAACCAAAATAAGGTGCTTTAAAGCAAACGGCTTTAGTAAAAAGCCAATTTCCAAAAGGCAACCGCTTAAATTTAAGCCATGTTTGTACAAGTGCAGATTTATTACTCATTAATATTTTCCGTCAACGATTACTTTTCTCAAATTAACACATCAGACCAGTTTAAAAAAGTGCATTTATGCTGTCTTTTTAGCTTAATCTAATCAAAAAATTAAAATCACACCCTATGCAGGGGTCATAAGCCCTTTCTTTTTTATGAGTGCACACCTAAAATACTCGGCAAAAGGAGACTAAATGCAAACACAGCCCGCTAAACCAAATATGACCTTGTTACTTATCTTAGGGTTACTCGTTATATTTTGCCCTATGGCAATCGATATTTATTTACCCGCTTTTCCTACCATTGCAGAGCAATTTGCAGTTACAGAACAACAAGTACAACAAACTGTTGCTATTTTTATGCTAACAGTAGGTTTGGGGCAATTAATTGCAGGTCCTCTTGCTGATAAATTTGGCAGAAAACCTGTTGCCGTTGTTGGTATTAGCTTATATGCAAGTTCAGCATTACTTGCTTACTATTCCCCTTCTTTTGAAGTATTAATGGCTGCACGCGCCCTTCAGGGCTTAGGAGCTTGTGCCACATTTGTGGTGGCATTTGCTATTGTTCGTGATAAATATGGTGCGCAGCGCAGCGGACAAATGATCACTTACCTTAATGGTATTGTGTGCTTTATTCCTGCAATGGCACCAATTTTAGGCGCGTGGCTCACTGTGCAATTTGGCTGGCGAATGAACTTTATGTTTTTAACCGTTTTTGCTGTTGTAGGGCTTATTGTCACGTTATTCTTTTTTAGAGAAACCCGCCCTGCCGATAGCCACTATCAAGGACATATTTTAGATTTACGTCGCTTTACACCGATAATTAAAACACCTGTATTTTTGTTTAATAGCTTGATTTGTATGGTCGCTATGTCGGCTATATTAGTTTATGTGACGCTAGCACCAGGTTGGATCATTACGTATTTAGGCGGCACAGTCGCCGATTTTACTTTTTGGTTTACGCTAAATGCAGTAATAAGTATTGTCGCAAGCTTTATATTACCAACGTACATAAAACGAAATAGCCAACGTGCGTTACGTGTTGGTGTTAGCTTGTTGGTTTTCTCTGGCTTGTTAATGCTTGCCCTTAGCAATATCGAAACCGCATTTGCACTTATGCTTCCTATTTTAATTGCTGCATTAGGTTTTGCATTAAGCTTAGGCTCTGCAGCAGGCATGGCACTATCAAGCTTTCCTAAACAAGCAGGAACAGCGTCTGCGCTACTAGGTGCAATGCAAATGAGTGGCGCTAGCATATTAGTCGTGCTAACCCAGTTTTTAGATATGAGTACACCATGGCTTATTGCCTTTCATTTATTATTATTAACTCCATTGTGGCTTATTTTAATGAGTAAAAAAGCGAACACGCTGCACCCAGCTAAAACCTAATGATGATTAATCCTGATTTTTTAGGCTCATTTTTACTCGCTAGCTTTTTAATGGCTGTTGCACCGGGCCCATCTAATGCATTTTTAATGGCGCAAACGTTTGCCAATGGAAGAAGCGCCGGTATGCAAAGTGCTTTTGGCTTTGCATTGGGTGGCGTAATACATACTTTTTTTGCAGTAGTAGGCTTAACAGCAGTATTAAGAGCCTCACCGACCGCTTATACAGCAGTCCAATATGTTGGTGCAGCATACCTATGCTATTTGGGACTTATGATGATTAAAGGGACGTTAAAACAGCCAGAATCAGTATCTAAAAGTAAGCAAGCCGATAAGCCCCATGTAAGCACTAGTAAAAAAAGTAATGTAATGTTTCAGGCAATGATGACTGAAGTACTCAATCCTAAAGTTGCATTATTTTTTATTGCATTTATTCCACAGTTTGTAGATCCAACGCTTTCATCTGCCACATTTCAGCTCGCTTTTTTTGGTTTGCTTTATCCTATTTTTGCTTTTCCGATCGACTGCACGTATATTTATTTTGGCGATAAAATCGCACAATTTTTTAGACGAAATCCGAATAGTCAGCTTTGGATTGATAGGATCACCGGTATTGTATTTATTGCCCTTGCTATCAATCTATTATTTTAACTAACCTACGCTTTGGTTAAGTAATTTATTACCCAGAGTTTAGGTTAACTAATAAAAAAAGAATCAGCATGGAACAAAAAAGACAATCTCTTCCCGCACAAAAAAATATCGCTTTAGTTGCTCACGATGGTAAAAAAGCAGCATTAAAACTATGGTGTGAAAAACACAAAAGCATTTTAAGTAAACATACTTTATATGGCACAGGTACTACGGGGCATTTAATCCAAAAAACCACGGGACTGGATGTAATTCAACTTTTAAGTGGTCCAATGGGCGGCGATCAACAACTAGGTGCTAAAATTGCAGAACATGAAATACATGTTTTAATATTTTTTTGGGACCCATTAGCATCGCAACCTCACGACCCTGATGTTAAAGCATTGCTGCGCCTAGCAGCTGTTTGGAATATTCCGGTGGCGTGTAATGAAGTCAGTGCAGATATGTTGTTAAGCTCACCGCTTATGGACGTAGAACTTGAACGTACATTGCCAGATTACGAAAAATACCTCGCAACCCGACAAATAGATCTTTAAACCTGAGTATCATTCAGGTTATTTATAAAGCATGCTGGCCCATTTAGTCAGGCCAGCAGTTACACTACCAAAGTGATCTCCGTTAACCATTTTTATATCACCTAAATGTTTACTCAACGCAGCTTTAATTAATGGTGATTGCGCGCTGCCACCGGTTAAATAAATAACATCTGGCGTTGTTGCAGCATCACTAATAGCTTGCTTGGCAAGCGTTACTATTTGGCTAATACTACTCTCTACTGCAACAGATAAATCATGCACTGATAAGTTTTTATAAAGGTCTGTATCTAAAAAGCTTAAATCACAGTTAAATTCGTTCGCTGACGAAAGTGCAATTTTTGCGGCTTCGCCTTGCTGTACTAACTGATGACCTTGTTTATTTTGCTGTAAATGTATTAAACGCTTATAAAGATCAGGTGCACTTACATCTCGTAATTGTGCGCTTAACTCACGAGCATGGTTTGCACTATAAAACTGACTTTGTAGATTTACGTCATTAATTTTACACGCTTGCCAAAATGCTTGGTTTGGTAATGGAAGCCCCGATTTAAACGTGCTACCTAAGCCCAACAGTGGCATTAATCCATGGTAGCTCAATGCAATATCTAAATCATTACCACCAACACGTTTACCACTGTGCGCTAAAAAGTCTGCATCGCGCTCACTGTTACCTCTAAAGCTTGGTCCCATTTGCACAAACGAGCAGTCACTCGTACCACCGCCTATATCTATAACGAGTACTTTTTGATTTTGTGTTAAATCACTTTCGTAATCTATACCAGCGGCTAGTGGTTCATATAAAAATGCCACATCTTTAAAACCAGCGCGTTTAGCTGCACGCTCTAAAATACCAACGGCTTGCTGATTTGACTGCTCACCACCAACAGCCTGAAAGTTAACCGGTCGACCAATCACAGTTTGCGTAAGAGATTGACCTAAAGAGTGCTCTGCACGTTGTTTTATTTTTAAGATCATCGCCGTAGCAATGTCTTCAAAAAAGTTAATTTGACCTTGCTTTAAACCAGTTGCGCCAAAAAATGATTTAGGGGACTTAACAAAATAACCTTCTTCAGGAAACTGCACATATTCGCTAATCGCTTCACGACCAATAAATAGGGTTTCGTCTGAAGGGTGTAAATCAAGATCTGATTTAATACGAGGAAGTGTATTTAAAAGCGCTTGGCGCTGAATTTTAAATTCATGTTCGTCAGCAGTGCCTTGTAAATGCTTAGCAACAAAGTCAACTACCAACGCACTGTGATGAGTGTAAAGCGTAGAAGGTAAGTAATGTTTTCCTTGCTCTAATGGCACTAATTGAACGTTGCCCTCGTTCATAACACCCATAGCACAATTAGAACTACCGTAATCAAAACCTACAAACATACTTCACCACGCATTACCAAAAAGGTCGCGTAATTTAGCACACTTTGTAAAAGTTTCAAACGCTATAAACCAGCCCTTACGCGTAAATAACTCGCAAAACGCGGTAATCCATTTTTTGTTAAGCCATGATATCGGTACGTAACGACACTTCCTATTGGAGGCGGGCTCCTTCTGTCATCATCATTAAACCCTGTACCAATTGAAAATATAACTCCCTCTGGTGTTTTTACTCTAAGCGCGCCAAGCATATCTTGATATTTTCCTTTCCCTGGTAAATATGCAATAACAACGGCTTCCGCATCTAAATATGGTTTCAACTTTAACAACTCATTACTACGTCCACTGGTATGTTTAGCGCTTGCAAGATGTAGCATTACACCCTCCCCACCTTGCTTGGTTATGCTCTCAAAGTAATCTGTTAATAACTGATTATTGATAAAACGATACTGCTTAACCGCTTTTATATGTGGCGAGTTTAAATTAGTAATAAGTTTATTGTAGTTTTCGTAGCGAATGCTAAAAGGAAGATCTGTATCGGGCATATCAAACACCTGATAAGTAACACTTTGCCAATCATGATTGTTCGGGATTTTAGTCCTTACAATACCACTGAGTGATGCAAAATCGTTTTGCTTAGTCCACAGCTCGCCATCTAGCCACACATTAGGTAGTACACCGGTAAACCAGCTTGGTGCATTAATAGTATTCCCTTTTCGGGTTACTAAGTGTGTACCTGTCCAAATAGCTCTAACACCATCAAACTTTTCACTAACCAAGTATTTGCTTACATCATGATGCTTAGTTTCATCATAAACTTTAGCTAATAATACGCTTGGTTGCGCAGCACTTAAAAGTTGCGAAAAAAAGAGTGTTGCAATTAAAACGATTAATTTTATAACAGGCATTTACGCATCCAAGCTAAACAAAAGTGTTTTAAACTATAGTTGAGATTGCACCCATTGCCAAAATTCATCCAAGTTGTTCATGCGATACGTAGCCTGACTAAAATCATGTTCTTGGGTGTGGCTATTAGCAATTGCCACCACACGTAAAAATGCATTATTTGCAGCTGTTACACCTGTAAATGTATCCTCTACTGCAATTGCATTATCAGCCACTGTATTTATCTGCTCAAGTGCTAGTAAATAAGGATCCCCAGCTGGTTTGGGATTAACTACATCATCTTTTGTTACAACGGTATCAAATAACTCATAAAAACCTAAACCTTTAAGAATCGGCAAAGCCTCGCTACGTGCACTGCCTGTTACTAAAGCAATTTTGAGCCCGCTATTTTTTACAGCTTTTAAGGTTTGCTCAGTAAATGGCATGAGTGGCGGTAAGTTTGTTTT
This sequence comes from Pseudoalteromonas sp. Z9A5, assembly GCF_011378875.1. NCBI lineage: Bacteria > Pseudomonadati > Pseudomonadota > Gammaproteobacteria > Alteromonadales > Pseudoalteromonadaceae > Pseudoalteromonas > Pseudoalteromonas sp. Z9A5. The sequence goes on along the minus strand of NZ_WTLC01000010.1, from coordinate 47,104 downwards.
TACATGTTCGCTAAACAAGCGATATTTTTCATCAGCTAAATAAGCAGCGCTAACAGACAAGTTATGCTCGTTCTTAATCTCAATAGCGGCTTCTAAAGTAGGACGACCTGAAAAGCGCTGACAAAATATATCTTCTGTATAGCTCACATTATATGGTGAAAGTACCTTATTCCAACACACAAAGTGCATAATTTCTGAGTCAACTAATGTGCCATCCATATCAAACAATACTGCTTCTAAAGTCATCCTCATTCCTTATTTAAACTAAATTTAAGTAACTTGATTATTGAATAATAAATATCTTAACCAACATTCAGATTAAGTAATAAAAAAGGCGCCTTAAGCACCTTTTTATTTAATTACAGTTATTCACTCAAACCTGCTGGTGGCTCGCCTGTGGCTTCTTCACCGGTTTCAACATCAACAAGCTCGTACCCACGAGCTTTGCGCATAACTTTAAGTACTGGCTTTTCAAACGCTGTTTTTAAACGTTCCGAGTCATCTTTTAACCCATCAAGCGTAGTACCAAAAGGTGCAGCGCCGGTTTCTGACCAGTTAGTTACTTTACCATTAAGGTTATATTCTACTTCGTGTATTTGATACTGCGCAGCTTCATCTTTAGTTGCTTCACAATAAATAACACGGTAATTCCAAAATCCAGCCATTTTCTTATCTCATTAAATTAATTAACGCTACTTTACCAGCTTTATAAAAACATAAAAGCCTGCGCAAGGCAGGCTTTTAAAATTAAATGTAATTTAAAGTTAAATTATCTTATTAGAAAAATCTAACTTTAAATTCAGCGCCTACGTAGCGTTCTTCGTTAACAATACCTGTATTGTTATTAAAATCTACAGCACCAATAACTTGTTGCTCGTCGAATAAGTTACGAACAAAAGCAGCTACTTCGTATTCGTAATCACCTTCAGACCATGTGTAACCGGTACGAAGACCCGTTTCAATAAGCTCTTTACCTTCAAATTCTACTGATTCGTAAAGGAACATATTGATTTTACTGCGGTAAGAAAGATCACCGCTAGCAAAGAAGTTACCATCAGCTAATTCTTTAGTGTAGCGAAGAGTAAAGTTAGAGATCCACTCAGGAGCATGCGGTAAACTGTTGCCATCAAGTACAGCAAGTCCTGAAGCATTAATAGGGTCAGTTACTGTACATTGTGCACAAACAGCTACGGCTAAATCGTTATCTTTAATTTCAGTCTTGTTGTAGCTTAAGTTAAATGTAGCATTAAACTCATCGCTCAATACCCACTGACTGTCTATTTCAAAGCCATAACCAGTTGTTTTATCAGCATTAACTAAACGGTTAAAGTTAGCACCGCCACCAACAGCAGTAAGTTGCTGGTCGTCCATTGTGTAATAAAATACAGTTGCGTTAATACGACCTTGACCGTCTAGCACGTCTGATTTAATACCCGTTTCGTATGAAGTAACTGTTTCTGATTCAGCAGTTGTTACGTCATCACCAAACAAAATACGACCTTGTAAACTAGGAGCGCGGAAGCTATTTGCTACACGACCGTACCAGTTAACATCATCATTTACTTTATAGTTTGCAGATAAATCCCAGCTAACATGATCATCACTTACATCACGTTCTACAAGTAAAGCTCCGCCACCAATTGGGCTAAGAGTACGGTTTGCTACAAAATCTTTATCGTCATCAGAATAACGAAGACCAGCTGTTACTTTAAGCTTTTCAGTAAAAGTATAATCAACAGAGCCAAACACAGCCCAAGCAGTTGTATCTTGTTGTTGACGTACAAAACCATCTAACTCACCAGCAGGTGACGAAAATGTATTGTAGCTGTAGTTTTCAATTGTTAGCTCTTCATCAAAGTAAAATACACCAACTTGATAATTTAAATCACCATCGAAGTTACTAGATAAACGTAGCTCTTGCGTTAACTGGTCATGATCTGGAATACCATCAGCACTTTCTGAAGCAAATGGGATTATACCAGGTCCTTGAAAGTTACCGTCATCAATAAATGCTGCACCGTAACCGCCGTCGATATCAGCGCGAGAATATATTTCAGCACTTTCCCATGCAGAAATTGAAGTGATTGTGTGGTTTTTAAGTTCCCACTCAAGCTTTAAGCTTGCACCTTCAGATTCTACTTGTTGAGTAGAACGTGATGCTGCATCTTGAAAAACAACATCGTTTTCAAAGTTATCTACTAAATCATTGGTGCCGGTTTTAATTACGTTTGCACGAAACGCAATAGGCGAGCCATCTAAATCACGTGTGTGATAGTTTAATAAAGCAGTAAAATCATCGCCTTCGTATAAAAACTGAACGCGCGCTGCTTTTTCAGTGTAACCACCTTGCTCATCTTTAGCTTCAAAGCCAGGAGCTTGGTTATCAATGTAATCGTCTTTATCTTGCCATAGTAATGAAACACGGGCAGATAAACGGTCAGTAAGAGCACCACCTACAGCGCCACTTGTATCAACAGCGCCACGGCTACCGTATGAAACAGAGCCATAGCCATCAAACTCTTGACTTGGTTTAACAGAATCAAACTTAACAAGACCAGCTGGCGTGTTACGACCAAATAAAGTTCCCTGTGGTCCACGTAATACTTCTACGCGTTCAACATCAAAAACTGGGAAACCTTTTAAAATTGCATTTTCTTGAACTACTTCATCAACAACAAGTGATACAGGTTGTGATGCATTCAAATCGAAATCGGTATTACCTAAACCACGAACATAAAAGCGTGGGAATGAACGACCAAATGAAGACTCAATAGATAAACTTGGGATTTTCGCATTCAAAAAGCGAATATCCATACCTGCAGAGCTGTACGCGTCAAGGTTATCGCCTTGTAATGCAGATACTGCTACTGGTACTTCTTGAGCGTTTTCTACACGTTTACGAGCTGTTACCTGAATAACTTCTAGTTGGTTACTTTTTTTAGCGACTTCTTCAGCAGCTAAAGAAGAAAATGAAGTACCTGCTACTGCAGAGAACAACGTTGCATTGATTAGGGTGGCTAACGTAGATCTTTTCATTGCTTTCATGTTGGGTTTAACCTTTTTTGTGCACTCTTGTTCAACGGTTTTTTGTGTTGCGCGACTTAATACCTTGAAGGTAAGTTGCGGGCTCGTTCAATTTTTCGCGTCTTGCTATATGCTGCGCGGACCTTATTACCGAGAGTACAAAAACGATGTTATAAGGCTGAACGAACGATGAAGATTATACCACTGTGTGACAATTTTACTGCATAAAGATGTGCAAAAAAGTAAACTTTTTTGCAACATTTAACTACACGTTAGCCTATTTTTATACATCTTAAGGCATAAAACACCCAAATAGAGGACATATGTCCTTACTAAAAAAACACCTAATAAAGTAGCAACTTTAACTTTAATAACAAAAACCCAAAACAGAAACGCCCTCATAAAAACAAAAAGCCACACGTGGCAGCTTTATTATTTTAAATAATTAATCGTTTTTATTTGGTGCGTTTAAATGCTATCTCACCATCTATATGAATATCGCGCTGAGGAAAAGCAATAACAACATCATGTTTTTCAAATACAGCATAAATACTAAAGCGAATATCACTACGCACTTTTCTAAGCATTGTTTCAGACTCTGCACATACCCAAAAAATAGCATTAAATACAAGTGAGCTGTCAGCAAAGTCATCAAATAACACTGACGACTTTGGATTAACTAATATAGATTCATGGTCATCAAGTACTTGTTGTATTAACTTTTTAACAAGTAATACGTCTGATCCATAGGCAACACCTACACTGACCGATGATCGGGCATTGCCATCAATTAATGTCCAGTTTGTTACTGTGTTTTCTAGTAGTTGGCTGTTAGGTATAAGCATATGTACACCATCGTTTCGGCGAATGCGTGTTGAACGTGTATTTATTGTTTCTACCACACCTTTTGCATTACCTACTTCTAAAAAGTCACCTATACGTATTGGGCGCTCCCACATTAATATCCAGCCACTAATAAAATTATTAATAATATTTTGCGCGCCAAAGCCAACACCAATGGCAATAGCACCCGATACAAATGCAAATGCAGTAACGGGAATACTGAGCACTTCTAGTGAGGTGAAAACCAAAATAGCGATACTAATAATAAAATAAATACGCGTAAATAAATGTACGGCATCTTGGCTTAGTTTTTTTGCCAGTAAGGTTCTTTTTATTAACTTACCTATGCGCGTAACAACAAACCAAATGGCAAAGAGTATTAAAGGTATTTTAATAATTTTGGCTACGGTTATATGTATATCGCTGTAACTAAATACAACAAAGGCAAGAATTTGGTTTATTTGTTCTAACGTCATTTATTTTTCCAAACAAGCAAGGAGCGCTTTAAAATTAAATCGCTTTAAGTGAAATAGGTTCAGTGTTAGGTAAGTTTAACCGTCATAATATAACTAAAACGCGAAGTTAATAAGTTCAATATGTACTTTATATACAATTTATTAACTAACTATTGCAACAAGTGCTATATATGTAGTTAAAGAGCACTGGAGGTTACTATGTCACAACTTACTTTAAATCAACGACTAGCCACTCTACAACCGCAAGTAGATCTAAATTTATTTGAGAGTAGCCTAGATTATCGCAACAGAATTTTATGCTTACTTGCCCAGCAAGAGCAAACATTAGCTACTATTAATAAAGAATTTGGACAGCAGCAACCAACGAGCTTTGGCTCTGAAAAAAGATTTGTTCTTGGCTACAATTAAAATTCTCGATACACTAATTATTCCCTTTTTATATATCTAGAGTAGCTCAAAGGATGTTTTTAGAGCTACTTTTACCTACCTTAATGTTAATTATTAGCTAATTTGCGTTCAAATCCCCCTTAATACCGATAAACTTTATTGTATATAAATCAAAATTTGGTAAGTTAACTGGGTTTTTCGACTCGCAAAGCCTATTTCGGCTAATTTTCCTATGGAGTTATTATGCGTAAAACCCTGATCGCCACTACTATAGCTAGTGCACTAATACTATCGGCCTGTTCAACAACTGAAACAAAAGACACGGCAAAAGAGAGCGCAGCTCAAATACAAGATATGAACGCAGACAATGTTTTATTTAAACCAAGCCCATTACAATACATGGCACCAGAGTTTGATAAGTTTGGTACAAAAGATTACGAAGCAGCGTTTGACGCTGGTATTGCACAGCACACAGCACAAGTAAAAACGATTGCTAATAACCCTGCTCCTGCAACATTTGAAAACACATTAGTTAAAATGGAGTTGTCAGGGGAGCTATTAAATCGCGTATCGGCTGCTTTTTATAACTTATCTGGTTTGATTTCAGATGACGAATACCAACGTATAAGCAAAAAAATGGCACCTGTGTTATCTGCTCACTCAGATGATATTTACTTAAACGGTGAATTATTTAAGCGCGTACAAACAATTTACGACAACCAAGATAAATTGAACGCTGAAGATCAACGCCTAGTTGATTTTTACTACAAGCAGTTTGTAAACGCCGGTGCTAAATTAAACGACGCTGAAAAAGCTAAAATGCGTGAAATCAACTCAGAGCTAGCTCAGCTATCTACTGCGTTTTCACAAAACATTTTAAAATCGTTTAAAGAAGACGTCATTGTAGTTACTGATAAAAGCGAATTAGCGGGTCTTTCTGAAGGTGAAATTGCAGGACTTGCAGCTTCAGCTAAAAAAGCAGGCAAAGACGGCTACATGATTACTTTGGTAAATACAACGCAACAGCCAATTTTAAGCAGCCTTGAAAACCGCGATCTACGTGAGCGTATTTTTAAAGCATCTGCAAACCGTGCTGCAAAAACAAATGGTCCTATCATTATTAAAGAAACCAACTTACGCGCTCAAAAAGCAGAGCTTTTAGGTTATAAAGATTGGGCTTCTTATGTAATGACGTCGCGTATGGCGCAAACAACTGAAAACGTTTATGGCATCCTTGATGACCTTGCACCAAAAGCAGTTGAAAAAGCAAAAGTAGAAGCAGCCGCTATCCAAAAAGTAATTAACGATTCAGGCGAAAGCTTTGAGCTTAAACCATGGGATTGGACTTTTTATGCTGAAAAAGTACGTGCAGAAAAGTACAACCTAGACCCAGCACTTGTTAAACCATACTTTGAAATGCAATCGGTTATTCACGATGGTTTATTTTTTGCGATGAACAAGCTGTACGGTATTACGTTTAAAGAACGTAAAGACCTGCCTGTTTATCATGAAGATGTAACAGCATACGAAGTATTTAACGCTGACGGCAGCGCTATTGGCTTATTTTATATGGACCCATATGCACGCGAAGGTAAGCGTGGCGGTGCATGGATGAGCGCATATGTTAGCGAAAGTGGTCTAAAAGGCACTAAGCCTGTTATTTACAATGCGCAAAACATTCCAAAACCTGCTGCAGGCGAGCCAACGTTAATGACGTTTGACGAAGTGTCTACAATGTTCCATGAATTTGGTCATGCTGCACACGGTTTATTCTCAGATGTTAAATACCCAAGCCTAGCGGGTACTGCAACGGCACGTGACTTTGTTGAGTTTCCGTCGCAAGCAAATGAAGATTGGATGATTGAACCAACGGTTCTTGCTAACTACGCAAAGCATTACAAAACAGGTGAGCCAATTCCAAAAGCTTTACTTAATAAAGTACTTGAATCGCAAAAATTCAATCAAGGTTACGGCACTACTGAGTATTTAGCTGCGGCATTACTTGATATGGAATGGCATTCATTTGGCTCTGATGAAAAAATTACTGACGTTCAAAAGTTTGAGCAAGACGCGCTAGAAAAACACGGTATTGCTTACTACCCTGTTCCACCGCGTTACAAATCAAACTTTTTTAGCCACACATTTGCTGGTGGTTATTCAGCTGGTTACTACGCGTACCTTTGGACTGAAGTGTTTGCAGCAGATGCCTTTGCGCATATGGAAAATAACGGCGGCTTAACACGTAAAAATGGTGATAAGTTCCGTAAAGAAATCCTATCAAAAGGTAACAGCCGCGACTTAATGCAAAGCTACATTGAGTTTAGAGGTCAAAAACCAACTACCGACGCACTACTTAAGCGCCGTGGTTTAGTTGAATAATTAATAACTTAGTTTATTAATTATTGCTTTATAAAAGCCCGCTTGCGGGCTTTTATTGTTTATACATTAATTTATAACAGATAAACTGCTGCCATTAATTATTTAAAGACGACGGCTATGCGGTACTTATTTGCAGTAACTTTACTTTGGGCATTTTCATTTAGTTTAATTGGCGTGTATTTAGCAGGTCAGGTTGATGCATGGTTTAGTGTGTTAATTCGCATAGCACTAGCAACTCTCGTATTTTTACCATTTTTAAAGTTTAAACAAACACCTAAACCTTTAGCCTTAAAGCTCATGCTGATTGGCGCTATACAACTTGGTGTTATGTATAGCTTTTACTACCACTCCTTTTTATTTTTAAGCGTCCCCGAAGTACTGTTATTTACAGTAATGACCCCTATTTACATTACTTTATTAAACGACGCGCTTGAAAAAAAATTCAATCCACGGTTTTTTATAGTTGCACTTATTGCTGTTTTTGGCGCAGTTGCAATTCGTTATGAGGACTTAAACAACAACTTTTTAATCGGCTTATTACTCGTACAGGCTGCCAATATTTGTTTTGCAACAGGGCAAGTTACTTACAAACGTTTAATGGTAAATAATACACTTGACGATAAAGCGATATTTGGTTGGTTTTTTATTGGGGCGTTAATTGTTGCTATTGTATGCTACGTTTTATTTGGTGATGCAAGCAAACTCCCAAGTACATCTACCCAGTGGGGCGTGCTTATTTATTTAGGTATTATTGCCTCTGGTCTTGGCTATTTTGCATGGAATAAAGGCGCAACGCTTGTAAATGTAGGTGCCTTGGCAGTCATGAATAACTTACTTATCCCAGCAGGTATTATTATTAATGTACTTATTTGGAACCGAGACGCTGACATAGTCAGGTTAAGTATTGGAGCTAGCATAATGTTAGGCGCCTTGTTAGTGAATCAAGTTATTAATAAAAAAGTAAATTAATACGTTTGTAGCTAAATTGTCATTAATAATCATTAAGGTAGTACAAATTTTACTTTTTAAGGATAAACAATGAAACGTATTACCTTACTTACAAGCTGTATATTGTTAGCCACACTTGCTGGCTGCGACGACGATGTAGAAATAGTAGAAAAAGAAGTGGTTGTTACCAGCACAGAAGTTGAGATTGTTGAAGTGCCTACGCCTATTATTGTAGAGGTACCAAGTGGTAGTGCGCCAGATATTCAACTAGGCACTCGTCCTTATTATTTAGTAGATGATATGAGCGACAGCAACTTAAAAACACAATTAGAATCTTGTAGTGAAGGTCCTTTTTACCGTACCGACTTTTCTATTGGTCATCGCGGTGCATCAATGCAATACCCTGAGCATACTAAAGAAGCCTATATTGCTGCAGCCAGAATGGGCGCAGGCATTGTTGAATGCGATGTTACATTTACAAACGATAAAGAACTAGTATGTCGTCACTCTCAATGCGACTTACACACCACAACTAATATTTTAGCCATTCCTGAGCTTGCAGCTAAATGCAGTGTGCCATTTACACCCGCAGACCCTACTAATGGTATTGCTGCGTCAGCTAAATGCTGTACCAGTGATATAAGCTTAGCGGAATTTTTAACCCTTAAAGGTAAAATGGATGGTGCAAACACCAATGCAACTACCGTTGCCGATTACATGGATGGTACACCAAATTGGCGCACTGATTTATATGCCACCAATGGCACATTAATGACCCATAAACAAAGCATTGCACTGTTTAATGGGATGGGGGTAAAAATGACCCCAGAACTTAAATCGCCACAAGTAAGCATGCCATTTGATGGAATGACGCAAGAGCAATATGCGCAAAAAATGCTAGACGAGTACACACAAATGGGCGTGCCAGCCTCAAAAGTTTATCCGCAATCGTTTAACCTTGATGACGTAAAATACTGGATTAACACTAACCCTGACTTTTCAGATAAAAGCGTATACCTAGATGGTCGCGACAGTGAAGCTGGGTTTGATCCAAGTAACCCACTAACATGGCAACCTGGTATGGATGAACTTGTGGCTGACGGCGTTAAAATTTTAGCCCCTCCAATTTGGATGATGCTAACAATAGATAACGAAAATAATATCGTGCCATCACAATACGCAATTGATGCAAAAGCAGCAGGTTTAGAGCTTATTGCATGGAGCCTTGAGCGCTCAGGTCCGCTTAATGAAGGCGGTGGATATTACTATCAATCTATTGCTGATGTTATAGATAACGATGGCGATATGATGACAGTCGTTGATGTGCTCGCAAAAGACGTAGGGGTAATGGCTATATTTTCAGATTGGCCGGCTACCGTAAGTTATTACGCTAGTTGTAATAAAATGCCTGCAAGTATTTAAATACTCGACAACAAAAGTCGTTTATTTTATCGCGCTCAGTTACCATATCATTATATATAATTTTATTTAACTGAGCGCTTTTATGATAATTCAACAACATAACGCAGACTTGCCAACACCTACAGGTTTAATGCGAACAACCATCTATCGCCCTCAGGCGCAAGGGCAATTCCCTGCTATTATTTTTTATTCTGAAATTTTTCAGCAAACTGCACCTATTGCTCGCAGCGCAGCTATTTTAGCAAGCCATGGTTTTGTAGTGTTCGTACCGGAAGTATTTCACGAGTTAAATCCTATGGGCACTGTGCTTGCTTACGACGATGCAGGTAAAGATAAAGGCAATGCAGATAAGTGGGCAAAACCACTTGAGCATCATGATAGCGACACGCAAGCCATTATCGACTTTATAAAGCAGCAGCATTACTGCACAGGTACAGTGGGCGCTATGGGCGTATGTATTGGCGGGCATTTAGCTTACAGAGCGGCGCTTAACCCTGAAATTAAAGCGGCTTTCTGCTTATACGCGACTGATATTCACAGCGACACATTACCGGCAAAATCAGGTAATAACTCATTTGAACGCATGGCTGATATACAAGGCGAAATTCACTTTATATGGGGTAAACAAGACCCGCATGTGCCACAAGAAGGTCGCACTAAAATATACCAGCAATGCGTAAGCACAGGCATTAATTACCAATGGCAAGAAGTTAATGCCCAGCATGCCTTTATGCGTGATGAAGGTGAGCGATACGATGCAGCCCTTGCAATTAATATGTATCAACAAGCGGTTGCATTATTTAGCCGTACTTTATAAGTGTTTTATAAATGCTTTATAAATGCTTTAAAAGCGAAAATAATTAAACGCTTTTCAGCATACCCAAGGCGGTATGCTGTTTTACAAAATATGCTTTTAAGTAATCAATAAATAACCGTAGCTTTTTAGAGCCTGCAGCTCCTGGCGGAAATACTCCGTACAGTTCAATATCTTTGCTTTTATAATCATCTAATATTATTTCAAGCAGCCCAGCTTGTACTTTAGGCCACGCATCGTAAAGCGGAATACGCCCAATGCCATGCCCCGCTTCTACAAAGGCAGTACGTGCAGCTGCGTTATTAGTACTTAACCCGCCTTGCATTATAATGTCGTGTTTTTTGCCATCTTTTGAAAGTGTTAACGTTTTACTTCCTAGCTGATAAACCACCCATTGATGATCTGCCAATTCTAAAGGTGTTTTAGGTTTACCAAAATGTGTAAAGTAATCCGGCGCGCCACAAATACAAGTGCTCATTGTAGTAAGCTTGGTTGCTTGCAAGTTGGAGTCACTCAGTGCCACACCCCTAATTGCAAAATCGAACCCATTTTTAATAATATCAACCACATCGTCAGTAAGCTGTAAGTCTATTTGAATTTTAGGGTATTGGCGCTTAAACGTATTTATTGCGGGCACAATTAGCTGCATTCCCACATTTACAGGGCAGCTAATTTTAAGTAAACCTTGTGGCTCACTCTTTATATTTTCTATTTGCTGATTAGCTGCATTAGCTTGTTCGGTAATTATTCTACAGCGCTCATAATAAGCAATGCCCGCCTCAGTCAGCGCCATGGTACGAGTTGAGCGATTTAGTAAAGTAACTTCAAGCTGGGTTTCTAACTTTTTTAAATGATAACTTGCTACGGCTCGCGTAAGCCCTAACTGTTTAGCGGCAGCGGTTAAGCTGCCCTGCTCTACAATTTGCGCAAATACGACCATGCTCTTTAACTGCTCAAACGACACCTTCATATGTGCTCCGTAGCGTGTTTTAAATTCAACCCCTCTATTGTATCAATTATTAAACCAATAAAGTTAAATTTATCATCGTTGTTTAAAGCTCTGTTAGTGCATATAGTAGTTGGTAAGCAAGATAAACTAATTCAAATCATCAGAAGGAATATATTCAATGTCTAAAAAAATACTTATGGTTCTTACATCTCACGCAGAACTTGGTAACACTGGCGAAAAAACAGGTTTTTGGGTAGAAGAATTTGCAGCCCCTTATTATGCATTTGTTGATGCAGGCGTTGAAGTAACATTAGCGTCTCCAGCTGGCGGTCAACCACCAATTGATCCGACAAGTACACTTTCTGATTTTCAAACAGATGCAACTAAACGTTACGACGCCGATAGCGCAGCACAAACACTTATGGCAAACACTAAAGTGTTGAGTGAAGTGAAATCTAGCGATTTTGACGCTGTATTTTACCCAGGCGGTCACGGTCCATTATGGGACTTAGTTGATAACACAGATTCAATTTCGCTTATCGAAAGCTTTATTAAAGAGCAAAAGCCTGTTGCTGCGGTATGCCATGCAAGTGCTGCATTTTTAAATGTTAAAGATACAGACGGCAATGCATTAGTAGCTGGTAAAAAAGTAACCGGCTTTACTAACTCTGAAGAAGCTGCAGTGCAACTTACCGATATCGTGCCATTTTTAGTTGAAGACGAGCTAATTAAAAAAGGTGGTGATTATCAAAAAACTGACGACTGGGGCGTATTAGCACTAGAAGACGGTTTAGTTATTACAGGTCAAAACCCTGCAAGTTCTGAACTAGCAGCTAAAAAACTATTAACTAAGTTAGGTTAATAGCGATTATTTACCTGAATTTTAGGTAATAAATCTCTTAGCCAGAGTTCAGGTTAATTAGTAAAATTAGCACAGCTTTCATGCTGTGCTTTTTTAATTGCTTTTCATTACCAAGTACAATTCCTATACTGGCAACTCTTAAAGTCAATTAGGATGATTATATGGCAGCTAAGCCAACCACACAGTTATTACTAACCAGCACACGCTTTGCAATTTTTAGCGTTGTTACTATTTGTTTTGTTTTGCAGATAATTAATAGTCTTCCCGGCATTAATCTCAATGGCTTGGGTATTTATCCGCGTAGCATTCAAGGCTTAATTGGTATTTTATGTGCACCATTTTTACATGGCAGCTGGTGGCATTTTGCCAGCAATATGATTCCTTTTGTGGTGTTAAGCTGGCTAATTTGCCAGTACAGCGTAAAACGCTTTTATAACGTATTTATTTTTACAGCTTTAGTTGGTGGGCTGTTAGTGTGGATGTTTGGTCGCAGTAATATCCATGTTGGCTTAAGCGGTGTTATATATGGTTTGTGGGGTTTTATACTGTGCTACGGCGTAGTTAGGCGTTCACTAAAATCCATTATTATTGCAGTGGTTGTAGCAGTCCTTTATAGCGGTTTTATTTGGGGTGTATTACCACAACGTTTTCATATTTCATTTGAAAGTCACTTGTTTGGTGCCTTAAGTGGGTTATTTTTAGGCTACAAACTTGCAAAAGCCGACAAGCTAAAAGGTCGATAAATTAAATATTAAAAAAACACCTTTAATTAAATTTTTATGACCACACTTATTACTTATATCAATAGCATTAAATAAGTGAGCTATTATAGCGCAAATAAAATAGCACAATAACAAGGCGAAAATTATTCATATAGTTGTGCTATATAAATAATTTTTAATGCAGTTAGTGAGTTATTTAATGCAATAGAATGCTCATATTTTTAATAAAATTGGTATTATCGCATTTATATGTATTTCATCTAACAGAGGTTATTTATGAGTGATCAAAACGAATACACGCCCCCAAAAGTATGGACGTGGGAAAGTGAAAGTGGTGGCAAATTTGCCAGTATTAATCGCCCAATTGCTGGCGCCACTCATGACAAAACCTTATCAATTGGCAAGCACGCATTTCAACTTTACTCTCTTGCAACGCCAAATGGTCAAAAAGCCACTATTATGTTTGAAGAGCTTCTTCAGCTTGGCTGCACCGATGCCGATTACGATGCGTACCTTATAAATATTGGTGATGGCGATCAATTTGGATCCGACTTTGTAGATATTAATCCTAATTCAAAAATCCCTGCGTTAATGGATCATTCAACAACGCCACCTACTCGTATTTTTGAATCAGGTTCTATTTTGCAGTATTTAGCTGAAAAATTTGACGTACTTATACCTAAAGATCTAAAAGCTAAAACAGAATGCCGTAATTGGTTATTTTGGCAAATGGGTTCGGCTCCTTATTTAGGAGGTGGCTTTGGGCATTTTTATAGCTATGCACCAAGTAAAATGCAATACCCAATTGATCGTTTTACCATGGAAACAAAACGTCAGCTTGATGTGTTAAACCGTCATTTAAGCGAAAATGAATATATGGCTGGTGATGAATATTCAATTGCCGATATCGCTATTTGGCCGTGGTACGGATCGTTAGTTCTGGGTGCTTTATATGATGCTGCAGAGTTTTTAGATGTTGCCTCATACACTCACGTTGTACGTTGGGCTACACAAATATCAGAACGCCCTGCTGTAAAACGCGGTCGTCGCGTAAATCGCACATGGGGACCTGAAGAAGAGCAAATGGCTGAACGTCATAATGACAGCGACTTTTAAATAATCGCCATCATTTATTAAAGTTCAGGTTAAATAAAAAATCAGCTGCAATGGCTGATTTTTTAATTTTATAAGTCTTCATTTTAAAATGAGATCTGTAGCGATTAAATTAATTACCAATTTATAACGTAAATATACACTCCCAATAATAAGTTCAATTACAAAAAATACATACTCAACCCTAATAACTTTAGTGCTTTATTTAATTAATTGTTACAACCATGCGCTTAATTAAATTGACATTAAAAAACTGGTTAACACATAACCTTACAATTACTTACATTGGGTTAATATTTTATAGTGTAGGCTTAGCCACATAAATCTAATAACAACCGATATTTTTACTATCGTATAAAAGGAATTTGAATGTTAAAGCCACTTCGTTATAGCTTACTTATTTTACTTGCTCCTATCGCGGTATCCGCACAAACAATGATAATAAAAACCACTAATGAATTAGTCACAACCGACTCTGCATTGGTGTTTGCCTACAATAAAAAGCTAAAGCAATTAGAGGCTGTTAACTTATTGACCGAGCAAAGCAATGAACTTATTTTACCAAGCAATGCCATTGGTTTTGACGTAGCAACACTTGCCAGCACTGACGATAAACAAGCTGTTATTTTAACTAGCGATGGCGTTTATAAAACCAGCAGCGACAAAGCAATACTATTATTTAATTACAAATCAGTACTTAATGATTTGCACGTGGATAAGTTTGAGAAGATAAATTTTATTTTTGATGCTAATAACGATGGATTAAGTGATATTTTACTTCCCGACTTAAATCACTCTATTTTGTACACTCAAAATAAACAGGGGGAATTTACTGCTCACTCTTTTGGAAAAAAAGCACTTTTTGATGGTGAATTTACAAGCAATGGATTAACTCTCGAAGTAGATATTAATAACAAACCCACTATTATCGATTTTAATCACGATGGACTAAATGATTTAGTTTTTTTAAATAAAGACGGCGCCAATGTACTTTATGCCAAAGTAGATGGTTATGCTGAAACCATGACCGCTGTAAATTTTAATATTGAATTAGGCGAGCTAAACAGTGGTGAAACCCGAAAAATAAAAGAGCTTATTGATATTAATAATGATGGGTATCTCGACTTTATAACCAAGCAATATAAACCAGCACAAGGTATGGATTCACTCGATATAAAAATGGCATATAATTTATATCTGGGTAATAAAAATGGCTTTAGTAATACACCAATTAAGTTATTGGAAACAGAGGGACCGAGTGAGCTGTTATTAAAAACAGATTTTAATAACGATGGTTTAATTGATCTGCAAAAAATGGACTTAGATATAGGCTTTGGCACTATTGCCTCAATGGCTATGGGTGGCGGTAGTACTGATGTAGATATCGAAATGAATATTTATAAACAACAACCTGATGGCTCCTTTGCCAGCGAATCAAGTATTGAGCTCGACCTAGAGGTTGAAATAAGTATGGACGGCGGCAATATTGATCCCCCACTCTACTTAGGTGATATAAATGGTGATAATAAAATTGATGCTGTTTATAAATACAGCAAAAAAACACTGTATATTTATTATGGCGAGCAAGATTCACTGCTTAATAAAAAACGTAAAAAACTTAAGTTAACATTACCTAAAAATAATAAAGATATTCTTCTAGTCGATATTAACCAAGACGGTAAAAAAGATTTCGTATTTAAATTTACCGAAGAAGACGGCACCAGCAAAATAAAAACACGCCTAAATTAACCATACACGCATAATTTTAAGCTGTTCAAAAATTTATACGCATTGGTATAAATAAAAAAGCCCTGCATTAATAAAATAATGCAGGGCTTTACACCTAAAACATAAATCAAACTCTTTTGATTTATAATTACGCTTTAACACTCAGTATTGAATCACCTTGCGATAAACCGAATTTTTCTTGGACTGCAGATAAAATAGAATCTTTATCTTCATCATTAAGCTGGCTTGAATACTGCTCTAAAAGCTCATCTAAATAACTAACAACATCATCGGTATTTACTTGCTCAAGTGAATTTTGCGGCGGCGGAGGTGGACGCTGACCTTCTGGTCGAGATGCATCACCAATACTTTTAGCATCAAATTCAAGCTCGCCCATTAACTCGGCTAGCTCTTTTGTGGGTGCAATACCTTGTTCTTCAAAAGCGGCTTGAATGCTTTGTGCATCGTCGCTTGTTAAGTTTTCAGGGTCAAATTCAGAAAGCGTTTCTTTTACAAAATCACTTTGTTCTGTTGTTAACTTTGCTGCTTGGCTACTTTGTTGCGGCATATAGCTCGCAGAACCACTAATACTGTTAATCATTTTAGTATCCTTTCAGCGTTCGCGGCGAGGTGGTTTATGATCGCTTAGTTCTTGTTCAGTGATTTCACCGTTACCGTCTGAATCTATTTCGTCAAAAATAGTTTGCGCATCACCGTGTGGTGGCTTTTTAGCGCTAAATTCTTCAAAACTAATTACACCATCACCATCGGCATCAATAGTCGAAAAATCAGGCTTTGGAGGACGTTCACTGTCACTTTTTGCAGCAACATTTGCTGAAAAAGCAACCGATAATAATGTGATAACTGCAAGTGATGATAAATTTTTCATGGTCGTAACCTTCTGTTTAGTTAATAACTAAACATTACTCTTTAAAAATGCAAACAATGTGCAAATAATGAGGAAATAAAAAATAAATAATCTAATTTAAAACAATCTTACTTTTTTATTCGTATAGCCATGTATTATTTTGCTATTTGAATAGCATTGTTTTAACTTTATTACTTAAATCAATAATTTCATCTATTTATATATTTTAATAGATTTTATAAACTGCTCTAGTTGCATTACTGCCCTTAATCTTTAAAGCTGATATACTGCTTGAGCCAATTATATAAACACATACAGAGCATTTTCGATAAAATAATGATTAATAACCAATCCTACTTAGCAGGCAATCTGTGAAAATACCTAAACGCCTACAACCTCTCGTCGATGACGGTCTAATCGATGAAGTTATCAGCCGACTAATGAGCGGTAAAGAAGCCGATGTTTTTGTTGTTCGCAGTGGTGAACACATACGTTGTGCCAAAGTTTACAAAGATGCTGTTAAGCGCAGCTTTAAAAAAGCAGCACAATATCAAGAAGGCAGAAAAGTACGTGGCGGTCGTCAAGCACGTGCTATGGGTAAACGTTCGAGTTATGGTCGTCAATTAGAAGAAGAAATTTGGCAAAATGCCGAAGTTGATGCGTTATCTCGTTTAGCGAATGCCGGTGTACGTGTACCAGAAACATACGGTTGCATTGATGGTGTATTACTTATGGAGTTAGTGTCTGATGATGCTGGCGACGTAGCACCGCAACTTGGTCATGTAACACTAAGCGAACAAGAAGCTATTGAACAACATAAACTAATGATGCACTACATCATGCTTATGCTTTGCGCTGGTATTATCCACGGTGACTTATCAGAGTTTAATGTATTAGTGGACGATAAAGGTCCCGTTATTATAGATTTACCGCAAGCAGTTAATGCTTCAGCAAATAACAGCGCCGAAGCCATGTTTACGCGTGATGTAAATAATATGCGCCGCTATTACAGTGAATTTGCTCCAGAACTGCTGCAAACTCAATATGCTAAAGAAATGTGGTCATTATTTGAAGAAGCAAACTTAACGCCAAACTCTACTCTTACCGGCGAGTTTGAAGATGATAGTGAAGATGCTGATGTTGGTGCAATACTGGAAGAAATTCAAGCAGCAGCTGATGAAGAACAAGAACGATTAGCGCGCATTAGCGGCTCAGATGACGATGAGTAACTTAAGTTACTCATCATGCTTATGTAATTTAACTAAAATATAAGCTAATTTAAAACGCTTTGTTTTTATTCACTACCCTTGTGGATGAACAAAGCGATAACCCACACCATAAACCGATTGAATTACACTGTCGGTTTGAGTTAACTCATCAAGTTTTTTACGTAACTTTTTTATATGACTATCAATAGTGCGGTGGCTCACAATGCGCTGATCGGCGTACATTGTATCCATTAAACTGTCTCGCGAATAAATACGGTTTGGGTTATTAAACAAAGGTTTAAATAACTGAAATTCAAAGTTAGTAAGCTCAATACAGCTGGTTTTAAATTTTACAGTGTAGGTACTTTCGTCAAGTTGCATAACCGTTGCTTTTGGCTCTTCGCTATTGAGACGTCTTAAAATAGCTTTTACACGAGCCACCAGCTCGGCATAACTAAATGGTTTGCAAATATAATCATCTGCACCGAGCTCTAAGCCAAGCAAGCGGTCAATTTCTTCTACTTTCGCCGAAACCATAATAATAGGTACATTAGAAAACCGCCTAATTGCTTTACACAATTCAATACCACTTTGACCAGGTAACATTATATCGAGCAAAATTACGCTGGGTCTGTTAATTTCAAGCCAAGGTAATACTTCATTTCCGTGATGTATTTGATGAGTAACAAAATGATGGCTGCTTAAAAAGTCACTCATTAAGTTAGCCAGCTTTACTTCATCTTCTACAATCAGTATTTGTTCGCTCATAGAGTTCTCTGTTATTAGTAATCCAAACTTAGGATAAAAATACTATATCAAACAAAGTTCAAGTTACGTATTTTTTATATTAATCAACTAAAGCTAAATAGTTGGTAGCCTAATGATAATAGCAAGACCGCCTAAAGTGGCTTTTTCAGCGGCTATTTCACCTTTATGCCCTTTAACTATATGCTGGCAAATAGATAAACCTAAACCCGAACCACCCTCTTGGCGATTACGCGAGCTATCTACTCGATATAAATACTCAAACAAATGTGATAAATGAGACTGTTCTACACCTACGCCATTATCTTCAATTATAAGCTCTAAGTAGGTTTGCCCTTTTATGCTTATATTGTTAGCCGTTAATGAAATAGTGGTGCATTGTGCATAATGCACCGCGTTCATTAAAATATTATCAAGCAACTGTAAAAGCCGGGTTTTATCTGCTTGTACCGTTATATGCTTAGCGCTATTTAATAGGTAAATTTTAATATTGTGCTGCTCAAGTATAACCTGATATTTTTGCTCAATAGTATTTAATAATAAAGCCATATCAGTAGGTTGCATAGTGTAATGCATACCACCTAACTCTGCGCTATTAAGCATATGCAAATCATCAATCAAGCGTTTTAAATGTAATGCCTCGTCGTTAGCCGAGTTAATGTTTTTTGCATTAGGTTCGCGTATGCCAAGTAACATAGCTTCAAGCTCACCGAGCAAAATACTCATTGGCGTTCTAAGCTCGTGAGAAATATTGGCAAGCCAGCGTTTACGCACTTGCTCGTCTTTAGCGAGTGTAAATGCAAGGATATTAAAATCTTCGCTTAATTGACCTAACTCGTCTTTTCGCTCAAGTGTAAGCTTAGTCTCATAATTACCTTGCGTTAAGCGATGCATACCGTTAGCAATTTGCTTTACTGGACTAACTAAGTGGCGAGACAATAAAAAGGTAACTAGCAATGTAAGCAATACCGCAGCTAAAGCAATAAACCATAAGTAGTTAGTTTGCTGCTGTAAAAAATCAAGCTCATATCCATCAACTAAACTATCTCTTTTAGATACGGCTAAATAACCCACTGTTTTATCGCCAACTATAATTGCTGTTTTTATATAGTTTAAATCGCTGAGGTATCTACCCATTATTCGCTGTTTATTTTCATCAAGTAATGCGTAGTGAGCAATATTTTCAGGTGGTGGACGGTTTCTCATCCCTAAGCCAATATGATCTTGCGGCGGTCGTCGCATCATTCGTCCTCGAGGACCAGGACCTTCTGGTAGCCTAGGTAAAAACTGGCTATTTTCTAGTTGTGATTCAACAAGCTCTCTAAAGTTTTCGTCATCGCCAACAACACGTTTCCACGAGGGGGTTTGTTCGTACTGTTTTGACAGCTGCGCAACAAGTGGTTCAAGCGCTTTTACTTCTTTTGCATTAACAAAATCAATTACGCCTTGCCCTATACTCCATTGTATAAGTACTACCAGTCCTGTAATAACACTAAAAGTAAAACCAAATAGTATTAGAAAAAGTTTATTATGAATCTTCATTAATGCGTGTTTTCAACCTTGCTAGGAAAGCTTTCAAAACGGTATGTTATAAACTCTTTGGTTTGATCGTTAACATACAATGTAGCAACTATTTTTTTGCCCTGAGCGGTCCAATACATATGACCATGATTATTTAAAGTAACCGATACGGTATTTATACCACTTTTAAATAAGTTAGCGGGTAAATGTAATGCATGTCCGTAAATTCGCTGTATTTTAACCCCATTAATATACAAATGAGCATGACCTTGTAAAAAGCCGGTGCTGTCGTTTGTAGTCGTACTCATCATTTGTTGCATGTTCATCTCGCCCTCAGGAGGCACTGATAAATCATAACGCTGCGTATCCAATATTAAGTTGTAACCCGACATACTATCTTTTAATAACTTAAGACTTAATGCCGGAGTTGGCGCATCGCTTGGCACTGCTATAGGCATATGGCTATGATCCATCATTTCCTGCTGCGCAAAGAGCTTAAAGCTCAATAGCGCAGCAGTAGTTAGGATCAATGCGTATTTAAAATAACGCATAGTAACTCCTTACATTCCCGGTGGTGGACCCATTGTTTCGCCAGTATCACAGCGACCAATTGAATTATCGGCTAATTGGCCTTTAAAACGAGGCCCTATTTGATAAGGGAAAGAAGGCTGTAATTTACCATCACTGTCTAGCGTTAGTGTTATATGGTAATGATAACCCTTGCCATCGTTTGTATTATGTCCGTTATGCTCATCTAACTGTGCACCAGTTACTGTTTTTTGTGCATAGTAGAAGTCTTCAAAATAATAACCGTCATCAGCATTTAATGTATTACCTGAAAGCGTAGTCACTTCTGCACCAATAGCAGGACCTGCATCGCTTGTTTGTGTACCTAGGCTAACGTCGTATTGATCGACTAAAGTACAGCTTCGCTCACCTTCAGTACCACAACCACCTTCACTTTCTGACGCGCCATAATCACGCATTTCCCAGCCACTTAATGCAAGTTGACCGTTACTTTCATAAGGACCATAAAGTGGATAACCATCAGCTGCAAACCCATAAATAGGTGAATGCGCATCGCCATCATCTTCAAGTAAATCAGCTAAACAACTAGTGTAAAAATGGTGATGATATTCACCGTTAGCAGCATGTCCGCCACACACATCAACATCGTATTGCTCTGCAATTGGCGCTAATGTATACCAAATATTATTACCGTAGCTCATACCATCGCCCCAGTTAAATATACTGGTGCCATTAACCATTAAGCCAACTGTACCTAAACCTGTTTCACAAGTTTCAGTGTCAGATAAATCGGTAGGTGTTATCGGAAAATACGCCTCAACAGCTTGTTCTGTCGGGCAACCTGGTCCTGGAGGCCAATAGCCTGCACCGCCTGTGTCATCACAGTTTTCAGTGCTGCTGTTATAGCCAATATCTTCACCAAACGAAATAGTTTGACCTGCTGCTGCTGAGGTTACACCGTTATAAAAATCGGTAGCTGCACGCGGGCGATTATTTAACGTGTCTACTTGGTCTTGTGTAAGCGTTACGTCATATTTAGGAATGTCAGTTGTTTGCACATACATGTATTCAACGTCAGCATCTTCCTCAGTAACGGTAACAACCTCAACTGATTGAACATCTTCAACCACTGCGCCATTGTTTTGTATATAAGTAGAGGTTGTATCATTATTAATTAACCAGCTAGAGAGTTTTACACTGGTATCACCATCATAATCTGATGACGCCACTACCGTAACCGTAACGGTATCAATAACAACATCATTAGTACCGTCATTTGCACTGAGTTCAAATACGAGTGCTTCATCGGTTAAAACTTCAGGTGCAACAAATTCAGTTGAGGTTGCTGTATTTGAAGATAAGCTAACGGTAGTGCCCGATGTTTGTGACCAACTAACTGATACTTCACCGTCATCTTCAACCGTTGAACTTAAATAAACGGTATCGCCCGCATTAACGGTTTGATCAATACCGGCATCAACTGTTGGAGCGCTATTTTCAACCACATCTGTTTCTGTTGAACTACTTGAATCGCTATTACATGCACTTAAAGCAATACAAAGCGCACTAAGTGTAAATACTTTACCTAAATTATAATATCTTGTTTTTGAATGCTTTTTCATGATCCAACCTTTATGTTAACGTTTAATAAAACAACATTAACAATTAAAAGTGCAAACAATGTGCATTAAATAAGGTAAATACCTCTCTTTTACAACTCAGGGCGCTTTACTGTAAATTTATCTCTCGTTGTTGAATAGTAATCACCACCCATTCGACCCACAGTGTCTAAATGTGCAGGATCAATATAGCCATTAACAAGCACTTCATCGTCAATACTAATGCCAACGATGTCTAGCAGCATCATTTGCCCACCACCGGGTTCGTTTGAAAAAGTAATAACGTCACGTAGCGTGCACTCGTAACGTACTTTCGAGCCAGCTACACTTGGAACTGCCACCATTTTGCTATCAACTTTAGCTATATTTGCAGCGTCAAACTCACTTACATCACTTGGATAATTAGCACAGCTTTGATTCATTTTTTCAACTAACTCATGACCTACAATGTTAATCACGCACTCTTTAGTCGCTAATAAGTTAATTAACGTGTCTTTAATTGCCTTATCGCGTGGATTTACTTGAGTAACGCTCAGTACCGGTGGATTACAACTTGCAATTGTAAAAAATGAATAAGGCGCTACATTAGCGACACCATCACTACTTAGTGTGCTTACCCATGCAATTGGACGAGGGCTAATACTACCAACTAAATACGAATAAACATTGAGATCTTTATTTGCGGTTAAATCTAAAAACATTACTTTCCTTATTAATACTTAAATACTAAATCGAAATTTTAATTAGCTACGTATACATGTAGTACTAAGCTAATTCATTTTCTCTTTTAAAACAATGTACTGATACATGAACAAAAAAATAAACATAGTCTGGTTTAAACGCGATTTACGCCTTAGCGATCATCAGCCTTTAAAAAATGCGTTCAACAATGAGCTACCTACCTTATTGCTTTACAACTTTGAGCCGTTGTTACTTAAAGACGCACATTACAATGAGCGGCATTGGCGTTTTGTATACCAGTCAATCGTTGATTTAAACAACCAACTAGCTCGATTTAATACTCGCGTTTATATATTTAATTTAAACATGAGCGACTTACTTGATTCATTAAAGGCACAATTTGAAATAGTAAATATATATAGCCATCAAGAAATAGGCTTAAACAAAACCTTTGAGCGCGATAAAGCTATTAAAATTTGGTGCCAGCATAACCACATTAACTGGCAAGAGTCGCAAACAGGCGCGGTTATTCGCGGTAAAAAAAATCGTAATAATTGGAACGAGCGCTGGCAGCAAACAATGCAAGCACCTATTGCTGTTCCTAATTGGAAAAACATAAAAACAATTACCCTCAACAACTACCAAGCACCAGCGCTACCAACTACCTACACGCAAGATCACGACAGCTTTCAACAAGGCGGTCCGCTGCATGCGCGAACTGTAATGCAAAGTTTTTTTGCCGAGCGTGGAAAAGGTTATCAAAAAGGAATATCGAGCCCAAGTTTAAGCCAAACACATTGCTCTCGGCTTTCCCCGTATTTAGCGTGGGGGAATATTAGCCTTAGGCAAGTGTATCAAATGGCAATTGATGAATATCATTCAAAACACCCTGATAAAAGAGGCTGGAAACGCCCACTAGCAGCGTTTGTATCGCGCTTGCATTGGCACTGCCACTTTATGCAAAAGTTTGAGAGCGAATGCTCTATGGAATTTTTAGCCCTTAATCCGGGTTATCATGTATTTCCGTACCGTGATGATGAACATGTGAAAAACGATATTGAACGTTGGGCGCAAGGTCAAACCGGTATTCCAATTATTGACGCTTGCATGCGCTGTTTAAAAGCCACCGGCTACATAAACTTTAGAATGCGCGCGATGCTTGTGAGCTTTGTAACGCATCATTTAAATATAAGCTGGCAGCAAGCAAGCTTTCCTTTAGCTAATTATTTTTTAGATTTTGAACCAGGTATTCACTACCCGCAAATTCAAATGCAAGCCTCAGTAACCGGCATTAATACCATTAGGCACTACAACCCAATTAAGCAGTCGGAAGATCAAGACCCAACTGGCGCATTTATAAAAAAGTGGTGCCCCGAACTTGAAAAACTCCCCATTGAATACTTACATCAGCCTTGGGAGCAAACTCCGATGGAAGCACTCTTTAATGACTTTAAACTAGGAGAGGATTACCCAGAACCCATGCTTGATTTAACCACTGCCTCAAAAGAAGCACGCGAGCGCTTATGGCAATACCGTGAGCGAGCCGACGTTAAACGCGCCATAGGGAAAATTCTTAGAAAGCACGTTGCAATTACACCAAAAACAAGCCAAGCGAAAAATAAAACTAACACTAAAAGTATTACTGAAAGTAACAGTAAGGCTAAGTAAGTATGGCGCACAAAAAACTAAACTTGCCTCAAAAAATATGCCCTATTTGCAATAAACCTTTCGCATGGCGTAAAAAATGGCAACGCGACTGGGATAACGTTATTTACTGCTCAGAGCGTTGCAAGCGTAATAAATAAAACCAAATCTTCTTTAAGAAAAAATGATTGACTACCAAATCATCTAAAAAAAATTTATTTACTCCTTTAAATAAATCTATAAATGACAACAACATAACTCAATTGACGAAACCGTCAACTAAATCATTGATAATAAAGGCTTTTATTTGATTTAAATCTACTATATGCTGTATTTTAATAATCAAATACAGGAGAAGTTTAAATGAATATCTCATTTAAAATTGAGGGTGAATTAACTATAAATCGAGGAGTGATTTTTTTATTGCTTCAACTATTCATTCCCTTATTTTAGTAATAAACACAGTTACATGAGGAGCCAAATACCTTTAAATTAAATATTACTATTTATAGATTTAATTTTTCTGTAGTTAGATCTCATGTAACTGGCGTCTATTTTGCAACATCATCAGTAATTAGTGCTTTAAGGCTTTTATTTAGACTTATTTTGTAAATAACGCCTATCTAGTCTGAAAAGCTTACATTCAAGCAAGGAGAAGATGATGACGATTAAAAAAACGGCAAGTTCAACATGGTCTGGCGACATTAAAACAGGCAAAGGTAGC
This sequence comes from Pseudoalteromonas sp. Z9A5, assembly GCF_011378875.1. Lineage (NCBI taxonomy): Bacteria > Pseudomonadati > Pseudomonadota > Gammaproteobacteria > Alteromonadales > Pseudoalteromonadaceae > Pseudoalteromonas > Pseudoalteromonas sp. Z9A5. The sequence continues at coordinate 21,879 of NZ_WTLC01000010.1, read as the reverse complement.
ATATCAACTCAAAGTGGCGCGCTTAATAAACAACCTTATGGTTTTAATACCCGCTTTGAAGATAAAGCAGGCTCAAACCCTGAAGAATTAGTAGGTGCAGCGCACAGTGCATGTTTTAGCATGGCGCTTTCACTTGCATTAGGTGATGCAGGCTTTACCGCAGATAAAATTGATACTAAAGCCACTGTAAGCCTTGATGAAGTAGATGATGGTTTTTCGGTGACGCATATTGCCCTTGAGGTAAAAGCGCGTATTGATGATATTCAAAATGAGCAGTTTCAAGCTTTATGTGAGCAAACCAAAAAGAACTGCCCTATATCAAAACTCTTAAATACCGAAATATCACTAGATGCGACACTTCAATCAGCATTTTAACTATTTAGACTTAACTATTTAGATTCAACTATGTAGACAGTTCCTTACTAAAAAAGCCAAGTAAGTAATTACTTGGCTTGCTTATTATAAAGAATTATTTTTAGGTTTATTCCAGCTCAAAGTACTTACTACAAGCCCTATTCCCATCCCAATTACTGGCCATACTATCCATATATAACTAGGCGAAGTTAGTAAATTTATAACGGTGAGTAAAGTTAAAATAAGTAGATATGTTTTAATTTTTTTGCCTAATGTCATTGTATTGCTCATTTTTATTCTCCAAATAATGTATGCCACTATTATTGTTTTAACAAGCACCGTGCACAGCTGCTAAATGTCATTAAATAGCATGACATTAGTCATTACTCCCCACCTAAAAATGTAGTTATTTATCATGCATCAATGCATAAAACCCAATACTTTAATCCGTTTGTGTTAGGCTCTAATTTCAACTAACCTTAAACAAATAAACATTAAAGGATGAGCTAAATGAGCGAAAAATCAAAAGATTGCGAAAAAGTTACGTGTAATAACTGTGCTGATGCTAACGATCTCGAATTTGATTTTTCAATGGCTTTTCAACCAATTATAAACTGTAAAACTAACCTTATTTATGGCTATGAAGCACTGGTTAGAGGTTTAAATGGCGAGTCTGCTTATTCTATTATTTCAAAAGTGAATGAAGACAACCGCTATGCATTTGATCAGCTTTGTCGTATTAAAGCCATTCAACTAGCCTCAAAGCTGGGCATAACATCAATGCTAAGCATTAACTTTTTACCTAATGCTATTTATAAACCTGAGCGATGTATACGCACCACACTAGAAGCGGCAAAAAAGTATAACTTCCCAATTCAAAATATTATGTTTGAATTTACTGAAGTAGAAAAAATAGAAGACACCGCACACATTAAACGCGTTGTTGATTACTATCAGTCTCTCGGATTTAAAACCGCCACCGATGACTTTGGTGCAGGTTATTCTGGTTTAAATCTACTGGCTGACTTTCAAACAGATATTATTAAGCTTGATATGGCGCTCATACGCGATATAAACAACGATAAAAAGCGTCAATTAATAGTGACTCATTGCTTAAATATGTTTCGCGATTTAAACATAACCCCATTGGCTGAAGGGATTGAAACCGTAGAAGAGTATATATGGCTTAAAAACGCAGGTGTTGAGCTTATGCAAGGGTATTTATTTGCCAAACCAAGCTTTGAAAACTTGCCTGAAGTAAATTTTGAGGACATAGGTGCTGATTAATACTCAACACCTATTATTTAAATCTTATTGAATCTAAGTACGCTTAAACTACATATTACCTAGCTCTATCATCATTGCTGTGTACATACGTAAATTAAGCTCAAGTTGCTCAATGGTCATAAATTCATGCTCTGAGTGACCTGTGTAGCGTTTACCTGGCATTGAAGGACCAAACGAGACTGCATTATCAAACAGCTTTGCGTTAGTGCCACCACCAATTGATACAAAGTCAGCTTTTTCGTCGCCCGTAAAATGCTTGAAAATATCAAGCAGCTTTTGTGCATGTGGCGCGCTATCAAGTAGCATAGGTGTGCCAATAATTGTTTCTATGTTGGCAAGCGTTACATTGTTAGTGGCTTGCCAATTAGCGAGCGCATCATCAATTTGCTTTTGTAATACAGCTTCGTCTTTACCCATAGGGCGACGTGCATTTACAGCAAGTGTTAGCGCATTACCATCGCGCTCAATAACTGTTGGTGCCACTGTCATCGGACCCATAAACTCGTGCTTATAGGCTATTTCGCCAAACTGTTTACCATGAATATCTAAACCAATTAACTGATTCACAAAGTCGATTAGCTCGCCGTCACTGTTATTTTCAAGCTCCACGCCTTTAAATAACTCAGCTAAATACGCAATTGCATTTATACCCGACTCCGGCTCTGATGAATGCGCCGACATACCTTTAACACTTATTGCTAAGGCATCATTTTGCTCACTAAAGTTAAACTCAACTTTATTTAATGTTTTGGCTTTTGCTTTTAATGTATTAATAAGTGCAGCGTCTGCATTGTGAAGTACTAAGCTGGCGTCTTCTGGAATTTGGCTTCTAAACGCACCGCCAGTTACATCCTTTACATATAAACCCGTTTGTGGCGATGTTGCATTAAAGGTAGGAGCAATTAAGCTCCAGCCTTTCTCGGCAACCACTACAGGATATGATGCATCAATCGTTACTGCATATTTTGGTTGCTCATACGTTTTCATAAATTTAGTTAGCGGACCCCAATCAGACTCCTCAGCAAGATAAATCATCAGCTCAATACGGTTATTAAGCGTTATGCCTTTATCTTTAATTGCTTTCATGGCGTAAAGCGCTGTTGCTATTGCACCTTTATCGTCTTCCGTACCACGACCAACTAATTTACCCGGCTCAGATGTATCAATAATAAAAGGACTTTGTTTCCATTTGCTAGCATTAGCAGGTTGCACGTCGCCGTGCGTTACTACCGTTACTTTTTCGCTTTGCTCGCCCATACCTATTAATACGGTGTACCCTAAATCTTGATAGTCAAAACCAAGCTCTGCGGCTTTCATTTTTAAAAGTGCTTTAAACCCAATAAAATCGGGATTTTGAGGAGCGGCAATATCGCTCTTATTAACGGTCGGAAAAGCCACTAAGTTAGTAAGTGTGTGTATTTGAGCATTTTGGTAGGTATTTACTGCGTAATCGGCAACGCTATCAATATTTTTATTTAACTGCGCATGAGCACCAAACGCAAATAAAGCAATACTGGCTAAAGCTAACTTTTTCAAAACAATTCCCATTTAATTAATAACTAAGAGCGGTAATTATAACGCTATGAAGCGCTTACTTATAGCTCTTTACGCTAAACACACAGGTAACTTAAGCTGAATATTTATATAGCAGCTTTTATGAGGATGGCTGTATAATGCGCGACTTAAAATTAACAGGGTATTTAATTGTGAACCGTCGTAAAAAAATCGTCACTAAATTTCAAAAGAAAGATAAACGCACTAACGCTAAATTGCACAAAGGCAATAAACCGTCTTATGTGTCAAAAGCTGAGCGCGAAAAACTAGCTGAACAAGAAAGTAATGAGCCACAGGTAATCCAAGAGTAACTTTACGTTACCTGTTGTTTTGATAATTTAAAGTGGCAAAAGTACCGACCACTTACATAACACACTACTGCCGTGGCAACTATAAGCTCAAACGTAGCTAAGTAATTAACTGCATCTACATATGGTATTGCGAGGTTTATACTTTGCATCCAATCAGTCATTTTAAATAATGCAGTTGCCCCAATAACCATTGGAAACGTAAAGGCAGCGTAGCTAGGCGTAAAAGGTCTGCGTAATAACTTTATAAATAACACATAAACAATCAGTGTTTTTATTATCGCTAATATAAATAATGCGCCCACTATAAAGAGTGATGGATTAGTTACAATATGAAAATATCCCGCTAATGTTAAACTGGCAGGCGCTGCTAAAATGGCAAGTGTTGGCTGTATTTCGTAGTCACTTTTTAATGCTAACAAAAAGCGATAAAACATAATTGGCAGCATTATAGCGTACGTTGATATACCAATAACTAACGTACTATAAGCTAACCACGCTAATGTCGGATTTCCCGAAAAAGTAATGTCTGCAATAATTATCCCCACTGGTGGCACAAACCAGCTAGGCGCCATATTTTCAAAATTAAACTTTTTTGCTCGCTGGTATAAAAAGCTCACCAAAAATGTGAGATGCAGCACAAAAGCTAAAACCCACATAATATCACCAGCCAATGGGTTAAATTGCCCAATTGAGTTTGAAATAACAAGATTAGCCATTGCAAATGTAGGGATCACACTTCCTGCAACTGGGTGTGCTAAATCGGCTTTTAATAAGTGAGGGTGCAGTAAAAACTTAGCAGCCAAAAGTAAAACTAATACGCCAGCTAGTACCGCTCCCAAAAATTGTCCTTGGGAGTTTAAATTAAAAACGTTTTCCCATGTCCATCCCATACTAGCAATACCCAAAGCTAAACCGGCCATAGCTGTTGGCGCACCCATCACTTTATTTTTAAATTGCTTAAACACTGTATTTCCTAATCATTGGGTGATGAACAAGTTACTGCTTTTTACTGCATTGCCTTAAAATAACGCTGTAAAATTAATACAAGCGTGTTTAATAGAACGCTTTTTGCGTACAAACATTTCATAAAAATAAGTTTACGGCTTAATTATTAAAGCGCAAAAAAAGCCATAACGTGGTTATGGCTTTTGCTTTATTTTAAATTTGAATATGAGGTTAATTAAAACGCGTAACTAACGCTTACATTAAATGAACGCCCCTGCCCTGCAAGTTGTTCAAACCCGTTGCTGCTATCTTGTTTAAGTGCCGCAATACTTACCCCCCCTAGCGGGAGTTGGTAGTACTCATCAAACACGTTACTCACTTCTGCGCTTAGCGTTAATGAATCCCATGTGGCTTTAGAGCTTAAATTAACCAGGCTGTAGCTGTCTGTTTGGTTTTCAAAACGATTATTATCTACACGGCTTTTAGTATCTACCCACTGCCAAGATAATGTATTGTCAAATCGACCTATTTGCTGGCTAATACCTAGCTGGGTTTGCAGTGGTTTAATTTGATAAAGCGGCTGGTTAGTATCGTCGCGCTTGCCTCTCGTATTAGTAACATTAGCGTGTAACTGCCAGTTACCTAATTGCTTAGATTCATAAATGTTGGCTGTTAAATCTATTTTTGCACCATACAAAATAGCATCTACATTAGTAAACTGAAAAATGTTACGCGCTGTATTGTCCAAGTCATAACTATTGAAGCTTCTTACAATATCAGCATCAATATAGTCACTCACATCTGTATACCAAACATTGGTGCTTAATCGCCAGCGGTCATCTTTAGCCGATTTAATATAAGTAGCACTTATTGTATGCGCTGTTTCAACGTCTAAATCAGGGTTACCAATATAGCCATTACCATCGCCATACCAACCAATCATGGTGGTTGCCATGGTGCTTACACCCCAACTGTATCGCTCGTATAAATTAGGCGCTCGGTTTTTACGGGCAAGACCAAGTTGCAGCTCATCATAATTTGTTATTTGGTAGTTAATTAATAAGTTAGCATCAACTATAGTGTCGGTTTTATCTCTGTCGCCAGCATTAAAATTCTCAGCAGCAATGGTATTATCTGTAGACGTATCCGTATCGCTCATGGTCATACTTTCCATACTACTCATGTCGCTCATATCGTCCATATCCGTCATGCTCATACCATCGTTGTAAGATTGAACCTCTCCAACGTGGGTATTAATACTTTCAATGCGTACGCCTGCGTTTAACCATAACTTTGTATTTACTTGGCTCTCAAATTCTGCAAATGCAGCTATTCGTTCTCGTTTACCGTTATTTATATTTACGTAATCGTCTGGTCCCATCATGGTTGAGCCTTCAATACCTGGCCACCAATCATCAATGCTGTAATTGTAATATTCTTGACCGATTAAAATGCTGCTGTTTTTATCAAGCGCGATACGCCATTTAAGCTGCGTACTTATATCTTGTGCATCGGTTTTCATTCGCATCATGCCTGTTTTTTCTTCACTGAAAAAACCCATTTCGTGCTTTACACTATGCCAGTTAACTTGCCCTTCAAGTTCGCTGTTTTCAAAGGAACGCTTGTATTGAGCTATTGCACCGTAACTGGTGTTATCGGTCATATCCATATACTGATTTGCAAATCCCTGATACGGGATTTTTTGATGCGTTAGCTTTATAACTAATTGCTGTTTATCATCGCGCATAGCTGCGGTTAAACTATGATTTTGTGCTCGATACAATGTATCTAATACTACATCGCCGTTACCGTCTTCATAACTATCTGCGTCACTAAACGAACCCTGATAATTAAGGCTAAACGTGTCACTTGCTAAACGTGCACCAACGCCAAGTTTACGTCCGTTATCAACGCTACTGTACTTTGCTGACACATAACCTGAGTGCCAACCTAATTCATTGCTATCGCTATACTGCGGTGAAATAGAATTAACGCTTATTACACCAGCAATATTATCGCCGCCCGCGCTTACTGGCGACACGCCTGCAACCACATTGTAAGACGTAATTTGATTAGCCGAGATATACGAAAGTGGCGGGGTCATATGATTAGCGCATGCAGCGGTTACATCTGCACCATCAACTAACACTTTAACTCTGTCGCCCATTAAACCATTTAAAATAGGTAGGTTAGATACGCCGCCCGCTGCTGAAAAGTCGACACCTAAATCACTTAATAACGATTCTGACGAACCAAGTGCTAAATGCTTATTTTGAGCATGTCCGTGTACTTCAATCACTTCTAAAGACGTATCGTCGGCAAATGCAAAAGGAGATAGCACACCGCTAATAAAAAGTGCGACAGGCGTTAGTAAATATGTTTTTTGAGTTTTGCTTTTATAAACCATTGTTAATTTATGCCACTGTAATAATTGGCGTAATTATATAATGAGTTGCAAAAGCAAAAGCGCGACATATTGTCGCACTTTATCAATTTAGAATGTTGTTAGGTGTGTTTAATCTAAAAGGTCATATAATAAATTAAGCATTTAACTTAGCGACCGTTTGAGAAACAATATCTGCTCCGCGTTCAATCTCTTTAATGACCTCAGATACATTAGCAATAAGCTCTCTTCCTTGCTTTGATGAATCTGAAACTGACGTTATTTGCTTTGATATATCATTAGTTAACTCTTGGTTATTTTTAACAACCGTTGCTATTTCATTAGTAGAACGACTCGTACTGGCTGCAAGTTGCCTTACTTCATCTGCTACTACCGCAAAACCTCGACCGTATTCACCAGCACGTGCAGCCTCTATGGCTGCATTAAGTGCCAATAAATTAGTTTGATCTGCAATGCTACTAATTGTAGAAACAATAGAGCCTATTACAGCAGATTGCTCATTAAGGTCTTTTATTAAATCTACCGATTTAAGTACTTGGCTTACAATTGCGTCGGAGTTTGCTATGGATCTTTGCAGTATTTCAGATCCTTTTTTAGCTGTTTCTACTGTAGAAACGGCCGATTCGTGTGCGATTGCAGCGGCTTCAGTCACTGCATTATTATTGTTTATACGATCAGTAATGTTTGATGCAAACTTGATGATTTTAGTTACATTACCTTTGCTATCTAATATTGGATTGTAAGTAGCCTCTAGCCAAATTTCTGAACCATCGGCAGCAATGCGTTTAAACTTTCCAGACTTAAATTGACCCTGCGCTAATTCATTCCAAAAGCGTGGATTTTTCTCATAAAACACTTTAGTACAAAACATTTTATGATGCTTACCTACAATATCTTTTAAGCTGTAACCTACTGTTGCTAGAAAGTTTTGGTTTGCTTTTAAAATATTACCCTCAGGGGTAAACTCTATTGCAGCTAATGCTTTATCGAGTGCGTTTGCAATAGCTTCTTGTGCCTTTCTTTGTACATAACTAGTTGTAATGTCAGAGGCTATTTTAATAACTTTGGTTACTACGCCGCGCTCTTCTACAGGAAAGTAAGTTGCTTCAAGCCAAAGCTTATCGCCATTAGCTTTGTATCTTAAAAATGATCCTGCTTTAGATTTTCCTGCTTTTAAAGCTTGCCAAAACTGGCTGTATTCGCTTGACTTTGCATATTCAGGCTCGCAAAACATGCGGTGATGATTACCAACTATTTGCTCTTTTCTGTAACCAATGGTTGTTAAAAACAATTGGTTTGCGTCTAATATTATTCCTTCAGGTGTAAATTCAATATAGGCCACATGCTTGTTAATTGCCGATAAAATAGATTGTTTTTGAATTAATTGAAGCTCCATTTCTTCAATTTTTGCGTTTCTTTTAGAAATACCAAACATATAAAAACCTTAAGGAGTGAATTAGTACAAAAATTAGCAAATTAATGTGATATCAATATGTAGCTGTACTGTAAATATAAGCTTTAAATAACCTTTCGGCTAATATTTAATATCTTATATATATATGCTTTATAAATAGTTTTTTTATTTTATAAATGTTAAGTAGTATTTTCTTCTAATTAACATTTTAAAAACCTAATAAAACCACTAATTTATGCATGACTCTGTACTTTTTTTAACTTAAAATAGCGCCCTCACAGACTACCCTCTCACACCAAAATTTAAGCATACACATAATATTTCCTATTCAAGATCTATTGTGCAGTTTCATTTTTAAAATTAAACCTTAAGGGATCATCTATGACATCAGATGTAACGTCGGCATCTAGTCAACTTAACAGAACCGCTATTTTACTCGTATTAGCGCTAGGCACATTTATTTTAGGATTATCTGAGTTTTCGATGATGCCTATGCTGCCACTAATTAGCGAAACATTTGGCTCAACACCATCACAAAGCGGCTACGCAATTAGTGCCTATGCTATGGGAGTTGTAGTTGGTGCACCTATTTTAATGTTAACAACAGCAAATATGAGAAAGCGCAAAGCATTACTCATTTTTATAAGCTTAATGTTTATTTCAAATGGGTTGAGCGCGATGTCAACTTCGCTTGAGCAACTTGTCATATTTAGATTTTTAAGTGGTTTACCTCATGGTGCATATTTTGGCGCGGCTATTTTATTAGCATCTGATATTGCCCCAAAAGGTAAGCGTGCTAGCTTTATGTCTAAGGTGTTTATGGGTTTAACTGTGGCCACTATTGTTGGTGTGCCTATTGTTACACTTGTTGGACAAAACCTAAGCTGGCGATACTGTTTAGCAGGCGCTGCCGTACTTGCATTTATTGCTTTTATTTTTGTTTATAAAGTTGTTCCAAATGTTGATAATGCTAAGCCATCTAATTTACTTAACGAATTTGGCGTACTAAAAAATAAGCTTGTGTGGTCTATTTTAGGCATTGTAATTATTGGTTTTGGTGGTGTATTTTGTATTTATACTTACATTGCAGATACTATTTTAGATGTAACAAAAACAGCGCCTTATACAATATCTATTGCAATGGTAATGTTTGGTATAGGCTCAACCCTCGGTAATTATGTACTTGGTAAAGCAGCCGATAAATCTGCAATTAAAACCACTGGTTTGGTACTTATTTGTACTACTGTATTCGCTTTTGCTTATGTAACCGCTAGCCATAATATTTGGATGCTTTATGCGGTAATATTTTTTATAGGTTGTAGCCTAGGTTTAGCCACACTTGTACAAACATTATTAATGGACGTGTCGCCTGATGGACACGCAATGATTGGCGCATTAGTGCAGTGCGCATTTAATGTTGCTAATGCAATTGGTCCTTGGGTAGGTGGAATTGCAATAGCGCAAGGTGCTGCGCCTAATCAAACGGGCTATGTTGCAGCCGCTTTATTTGTAGGTGGATTTATTATGTGGATTCTTAGCTACTTTCAAATGAATAAAAAGAGCATCGCTGCTGAGGTTTAATAACTCAAATAAAAAGAGCTGCATATTAGCAGCTCTTTATTAAATAGTTAGCGTTAACTATGCGCTTAACGATTCCATATCAATAACAAAACGATAACGAACATCAGAGCGTTCCATTCGCTCGTATGCTGTATTAATTTCGTCAATGTTGATCATCTCACACTCTGGTAGCACATTATGTTCACCACAAAAATCGAGCATTTGTTGCGTCTCTTCAATACCACCAATTAACGAACCGGCAATACGACGACGCCCCGTTAATAATGGTACTGTATTTACTTCATCTACCGGACCAACCTGACCAACAATAACTAAAGTACCATCTACATCAAGCAATGGTGTATATACAGATAGGTCGTGCTTTACCGGTACAGTGTCTATAATTACATCAAATGCTGACTGTGCTTTTTTCATGTCTTCGTCATTCGATGACACTAAGTAATGCTGAGCACCTAATTTAACGGCATCATCTTTTTTAGATTCACTACGACCAATAACCGTTACGCTTGCACCCATCGCAACTGCATTTTTAACAGCCATATGACCAAGTCCGCCTAAGCCAACTACACCCACTCGGCTACCTTTTTTTACGCCCCATTTATGCAGTGGTGAGTAAGTAGTAATACCAGCACAAAGCAATGGCGCAACGCGCGAAAGGTCTAAACTCTCTGGTACTGAAAGTACAAACTCTTCACGTACAACAACATGTTTAGAATACCCACCTTGGGTCATTTCACCTGTAATACGGTCTTTACCTGCGTATGTACCTATCATGCCTTCTCTGCAAAATTGCTCTTCGTGATTATCACATTGATCGCAACTTTGACACGAGTCAACCATGCAACCAACAGCAACAGTGTCGCCTTGTTTATATTTTTTCACGTCGCTACCTACCGACATGACTTTACCTACAATTTCGTGACCAGGCACTAGCGGATAATCACTGCCACCCCAATCGTTTCGCACGGCATGTAAATCTGAATGGCACACACCACAGTATAAAATTTCAATTTCTACATCGTTATCTCGTAAATCGCGGCGCTCAAAAGAAAACTCTGAAAGTTCAGAACCTTGACTTTTTGCTGCATATCCTACTGTTTTCATAATAACTCCATAGTTGTTAAAAATTTAAATCATCAACAGCATAGTACATAGCCTGTGAATAGAACCTGACAATATAAAATAGGCACAAAAAAAGCCCAAACAGTGTTTGGGCTTAATCGTTAGTGCTAGGGCGTGTTGTTCTTTGTGGATTGAAATTTGTTCAATCTAGGGGGGATTTAATCGCGGCGCGAGGTTTGTAACCTAGCGGGCTAAGTAAAAACCGAGCAACAAAGAGTTAATCGTCCCTAGAAAGAACCCAAAGGGCAGCGCATGTTTGGTATTTATGCTGCGTTATCTCCTATTTATGGGAAGTAACCACACTACATAGGCTCTGCCTTGCCTAAAAACCAAACATACTGCTGTAAATTCACCCACGAAAGGTCAACACGCCCTGGTAACTTAGGCGCTAAATTTAGTTATTTTGTCAGTACAGCATTTAGCTCATTAATTAATGTATGAATGCGCTCTGCATTTTTTCCTAAATCACTACGACCAACGCGCGATTTACTACGAATATCAACAAAACGTTCACTGCCTTCATCATTAATACGCACAACTACATCGTCTTTAAAGCCAAACCATGCTGTTGTTTCTGTTGCCTCAACAATGCCTTTACTTATATCTGTATTTACTAACTCCCAACCTAAGTTTTGAACGGCTTGCTCTGTTGCTTTAACAAGATCTGTTTTTGATTGGGCAAAGTTAAGTGTTGCGAGTTCTGGGTAAGCTTTACGTTGTTGTACTGCGGTTTCTTCACCTGCATATTCCACAGGATTTGACGCATCAGCACGAAGAGGGGCAATAGCTATAAATTCCGGCGGGTTAACTAAATCGGTAGAAATATCATGAATTGGCGGTACACTTTTAGCTGTGTTCATCATATTTAAAGGCATTGCAATTGCTATCGCCGAAAATATAACAGCAGTTGCAGCACTACCAAGTGTGACTGTTTTACGCATAAAAATAACTTGCACTAAAAGCAGTAAAAGCGCTGCACCACCAGCGTAAACACCAAATTTAAAGCCAGTAAAAGCAGTACCTAGCTCTACAACGCCAAACTTATACAAAGGACCCGGTAACAAAACCAGTAAAAAGGCGATTAAGCTTACAAGGCTTACTAAAATTTTCATTAAATTGCTCCATTATTATGTGTGATTATTATTTTTCAAACAGCCTAGTGCGACTAGCCGACTACTTTGTACGTTAATAAATGTTTTTGGATTACCATTAGCGGCTAATTAAACAAAAAAGTCCAATGTTGTTTGATCAAAATTATTTAAGTTAGGGAAAATATCAACAAGTTCTGAACGCGGTACGCCAAACCATTGAGCCAATGTAGCAAAATACTGCTCATTAGCTACTTGTGGTATTAAACGCCCATCACCTGTGTCTTGCGGTCCATCTAAATGTTGAGTTAAAAGCTCACCATATATATCACCACCCTTTACAGCACCACCCATTACTATTTGGTTTCCTGCCCAACCATGGTCAGTCCCATCACCATTAGAGGTAAGTGTGCGACCAAAATCCGACATAGTAAACGCAGTTACCTTGTCGGCAACATCAAGCTCTTTCATAGCACTATCAAATTCGCTAAGCCCTTGGGCTAACGTACTTAATAATGCAGGGTGTGTATCAAGTTGATCATCGTGCGTATCAAATCCACCCATAGATACAAAAAACACTTGGCGCTGAGTACTTAATTTTGACTGCACACTAATAGTTTTAGCTACCGCAGCTAATTGCTCTGATAAACTCGTATCACTAAATGACGTAATTAGCTCAGGCGCTGTTTCGAGTGCATTGTTCATCGCTTGGGTGTTATTAATTGCCGACTTAAAACTATTAGCATAAGCACTGCTAAGCGGGTGCTGAGTATTGCCCATTATACGGTTCATTATATTGGTTACGTGATCTGTACGAGGCTGGTAGCCACCAAATGCATTAATTTTACTGATTCCACTTTTGTTAAGTGCAAATGCTTTAGTTTGACTACCCGTTTGCCAAAGGTTTGTGCCATCAAGCGATATATTAGCGGCAAACTGATCTTGCTGATCTAAACGCTCCAATAAACGTGCGCCCCAGCCACTATTTAAAGACTGTTTTTCACGTCCATACATCCACGACGCCTGCTGATCATTATGCGAAAATAAATGCTTGGGAAGCACCACTGTTTTATTTTTATAATCATCAATTGTTGTAGGAGCAAGTAAAGTGCCAAGCCCGCCAACAAACGCTAAGTTAGAAGAGTCAAACACACTTTTAATTGGTAAAAGAGAAGGATGTAACCCTACTCCACCAGCAAATACAGTTGTACTATTTAGTGCAATAGGCGAAGCAACTGCAAGGTTTTGCCTGCTCTGTTCATACAAATTACGCTGCTCGCCCTCTAATGGTACTAGCATATTAAGCGAGTCATTTCCGCCATATAAAAATATACATACCAAGGCTTTATAGTCGCCCAGTTCAACGGCATTTGCCGAACCTGTTAATGCTTGAAGTTGTAAACTAGTTAACGCCGCTGCCGATACGCCACCTTTTACACATAACGACAAAAACTGTCTTCTATTAATGCTCATTATGTCTCTCCTAATACTGCAAATTAAATTCAGGTGAAATAGCAATCATATAAAGCAAATACGATACCCGTTCTCGATATTGGTCATCATCAAAGTACGCATCTAAATCAAGCAATGCTTGGCGAGTGTCGGCACTCATTGAGCCTGCAAAATATAAAACGTTGTACTCATCAAGCAAGGTATTAATACCCTCCTTTTTTAAGGTGTTCATATCATTTTTAATATATACGTATAATCCGCTTGAGTTTAAATCGTTATGCCCCTCGGCTGCGCTCCATACTAAGTCGGCAAAGTGCTCATTCATGGTGCCTATTAGCGTCGCATCGCCTGCAATTTGTAATTCGGGGGCTACTAATTCATCATCACGTAATTGAGCTGGCTGGTAATCGGGTCTAAAAAAGTTAAATACCGATGACGAGCGCATTGGTCCTTGTCCGTAGTTATCAAACATATTCCATGTTCTGTAATATCCCTCTAAAGACTTTGCATCGAGGTTACGCCAAAACTGCACTGTTTTTAATAAAGGCTCTTTTAGCTTCCCCTGATAACTTAAAACTGAGCCAAAATGGCGTGCTTCGTCATCTAAATAAATTGCCTTAATAACAGCGGCTAAATCACCACGCACACCATTACCATTATCGTTAAACACATTCGCCACTCGCTCAATATATTGAGGTGTTGGGTTTGATGTAATTAAACGTTGAATTAGCTGCTTAGTAATAAATGGCGCTACATTGGCATGATTAAATAAATTATCGAGCGCTATTTGCAATGACTCTTCGGGCCCGTAACCCTCAGGAATAACTTCATCGTTTAAAAGTGTTTTTTGCTTACTTGAATGGTACTCACTAAACGCTTCCATCGGCTTTATATAATCACGACTTTTGCGCTTAAATGTTTCGCTACCGGCAAATGTCCAACCAGTAAACACCCGCGCAAAGCCTTCAATTTGCGACTGACCATAAGTGGCAATTGTATTACCTTGTGCATCAAGCTTTGCAGTTCCGTCTTGGTTTAGCTCTTCAAGCCCGATGGTAAATAACTGCATTACTTCACGTGCATAATTTTCGTCTGGGCGAATGTTAAGTGCATCGTCTGCTTTTTCGTTACCTAAATGGCTTAAATAAGTACCCATAATAGGCGAAAGCGTTATATCTTCTAATAACTCTCGGTAATTACCAAAAGCATTTTTAAGTAATAAATCGTAGTAGTTAACCATACCCTCAGGTTGAGAACTCAAACCGCTATTTGCATCCGACACGACTAATATTTCGCTCAGTGCAAATGCAACCCGCTGACGAAGCTGATCGTCACTGCGTAGCGTTGCTTTCCACCAACCATCAATACGGTTGATATACCTAAATTCATCCTCGCCTTGGCTTTTAACTAAATAGCCACGATGATACTCAATGGGTAATGCAATTTGGCTTTCAAGCCATTGCTGCTCACTTAATCCTTGGGCTTTGCGTATTTCGCTAAGTTTTGGTCCCATACTGCCTTGATGCAGTAAACGTGCTGCAGTAAATTCGTCCATCGAGTTTCTGGCAACAAAGCTAACCGTTTTAACATTAGTTGCACCTTCGTTGTCGGTTGCCGTTACGTTAAAGGCATACTCTCTTGGTGCATAACTCAACGCAGGAGGAAGGTTTATTGTTACAGTGTTTGCGCTTATTGGTTCATCAAGTACTTTGAGCCCAGCAGTTTGCTCCCAGATAACACTTGTAATTGTGCCGTCTTTATCACTCGCTGTTGCAGCTAATTGAATAGTTTGGTTTTTGGTTATATCGTTTTCAATATTCGCTATTGATAAAATGGGGATTTTATTTCCGTTAATGGTTGGCGTATCATCTGTGCCAGAACCACCGCAAGCACTAAGTAATAAAACAGAGCTTGCCATTAAAACAAATTTATAATGCATGTAAAGTCGTCATCGTCTTTTAATAAAGGTACGTTAATGTGTACCGAGTTTGATGCATTTATTGAAACACAAAATTTACAATTAAACTCTTTATTTTTTGTAACCGAAACTTAAACACCCCTCAAAAATACGCAAACTGTGGGGTTTAACTTAGCCAGAGCCTTATTATTTATGAAAACAGAAATTAGCTATCGTTTTGAATCCTCACAAGTTGCTAACCGATTTTTACACGAGCTAAAAGACTGGTCGGTAAACGACGTAAAAACGCGTCTTTTTAATGGTGGCGACAGCGTAAAAGTTATGTATGAACACGATGAAAGTGGATTTGATTACACAATTACAGAGCTTGATGACTTAGCCGAAAAGCACAGTGGTAAAGAAGTTTAAAACCAATAACTAAAGGTACTTAATGATAAATATAATTTTAAAACCATTCGTAATAATATGCTTATTAATGAGTTCTTTTGGCTATGCAGAGCACCTTGAAACTGAGCCATTTAGCATCGGCGAAATCTTAACCTTTAATTCGGTAACGCTTGACCAGCAGCGTACTATAAATGTGTATATACCTAATAGTTACCAGCAAAATTCAAGCAAACATTACCCCGTCATTTACTTACTTGATGGCTCAAAAGATGAAGACTTTATTCATATTGCAGGGCTAGTACAGTTTGCCTCTTTTTCATGGATAAACCACATACCCGAAGCTATTGTTGTGGGTATAGCAAATATAGATCGTAAGCACGACTTTACCTCCCCTAGTAATAACGCACTCGATTTAAAAGATTTGCCAACACACGGCGGCTCAAAAAAGTTTATTAGCTTTATAAATGACGAGCTGCGCCCACTGATCAATAAAAAATATCGTACCAACTCAACAAGTACTTTAATTGGTCAATCGCTAGGAGGTTTGCTAGCTACAGAGATTTTATTTAATCAACCTGCAATGTTTAATCATTACGTAATAATTAGCCCTAGCTTATGGTGGGCCGATAATGAATTACTGAATGGACCTTTTGAGCCAACTACCTTTCCACAGTCGGTTTATATTGGAGTAGGTAAAGAAGGAGAGTTAATGGAAGGATTGGCAAAGCAATTACATAAAAAAATAGCGCCTATTCTTAGTAATAAAAGCCAAGTGCAATTTGGCTATTTTGAAAACCTAGACCACACCGAAACACTACATTTAGCCGTATATGACGCTTTTACAAAAATTAACTACCATTCAAAATAGTTAATTATGAATAGCTTTACTATATAAAAACGCCAATGATGCAGCGCATCATTGGCGTAAAATTATATTTTTAATTAACAAAAACTGAAATCATTCCTCTACAGAAAATTCCACTTTTGATGAAGACGAACTAGCAAGCTCCAATACTTCATAATAATTTAAACCATCTATTTTTTTGCCAATAATAAAGTAATTCATTTCGCCCATCATGGTCGGGTCGCCCATAATATCTTCTACGCTTTGCACGTCAGAAAATTGAATTGAGATTAAGGCGCCTAAAAAGCGCATTGAATCTTGAGGCTTTAATGCTTTTAAAACTTTATTAACTCCCATTTGAGTTGACTCTGGTGTGGAGCCATCAAATCTAAAATCACTTTTTGTACTAACGCATGCACTAAGCATTAATATTGATAGTGCGATAAGTAAATGTTTCATATATATCCTTATTTGTTTTATTAGTTATTAGTTATTCGTTTATTCGTTTATTCGTTTATTCGTTTATTCGTTTATTCGTTTATTCGTTTATTCGTTTATTCGTTTATTCGTTTATTCGTTTATTCGTTATACTTGCGGATCATCGCCACTTTGCCGTTTTCAATTTCGATCACTTCCAGCATTGTGGAGGTGTACTCTATTGGCTGCTTATTTTGCGGGTGAATACCTTTTACATAGTTTTTATAACGAATAGCAAAGCCTGTATCGTTAAATACGAATGTATTAAGCAGTGTGCTTTCAAACAACGAGTGCGCACCTAAGTAAAAACTCATACCTTTGCGCATCTGCTTTTTACCATCAGGAGTACGTGAGTCATCCGGTTGATACGGAATGTGCTGATTGCCAATATCATCGGTTAACAATGCAAGGTAAGTGTCCGAATATTGTATAAAGGTAAAGTAGTGCTGAGATAACACGTTTACAATGAGTGTTCCCTCAGCAAGAAATTTAAATAATAATAAAACTAATAATTTTAAGTAATTACTCGACTGAAATCCTTACTTGAGTACTCGTTGTACTATCGATAATTCTATTACCTTCCAATGGTGATGAGTTAGGATTGTTCGACTCATAAGGTTCAATCTCTATACTACCTTGAGATGCAACTGCACTCATACCAGCTCCTCGAACTCGCCTTACGTAGCTATAATTTTTTCCATCTTTATATTCCATTTCAAGTTTATAACTCCCACCCACCAGTTTTTTAAGTATTAGATCACCACCAAAGTATGGTTCTCCATTATCACCATTACTAAGAGTGTATAATTGGCACCCCTCATATAAGTATGCACCGGCACTATAATTATGATTAGTCATATGTAAAGTTTGAATTGTTGCATTCCCATTTGGACTTATTTTCAATTCACTTAGCTGTCTTGCACCTTTAGTTGGATTAAATGATACGGATTCTGTCATTAGCACTCGTAAACTACCATCACAATCCGTTATTATATCTTTTAGATAAATTGTTAAACCTCTAAATTCACTATCGTAAACTAAGCTATTTACAGAACGTGTAGGCAAAGGACTACCGACACTGGCGACCTGTTGATTCTTAACATTTTTCCACGTCAACCCATCTGTTGTTTTCAGGACAAAAACATTGGCTCTATTATCTAATAAACCATTAGGATGATAATTATATGCTGTATATAACGTAGAGGTAGATTTGTCATACCAGCTAACTTGATAATGACCACCCTCCACTAATTTATAAGGTTCTGATCCCTCTTTGTTAACCCAAATAGTTCTATTAGTTATTGAGCCTGTCTTTTCATAACGAGTAAATAATACTACCTTCCCAAAGCCAGTATGATGTAATTGAGGATAAGACTCATTTTGCGGATTACTTTCCCCCCCCTCAATTCTTTTCATAACCACTGAATGTGGTGCAATCGATTTGTAAACATAACCACTTCTAAGATTATGTAGCAGACCTCTAGAGCTAACATGTATTGATACATAACCCTCCTCATCAATATCAACAACCGCATTCATATGAGCATCGTGCCATTTTTCTTCAGTATGTATTAGTACTTTAGGACCCGAATCCTTAACTAAATATATCCTTAAAGCTTTATCTTCATAAAATATATTGCCATTTTGAGTGTTGTCACTGAAAACTTCATAACGATGCCCATCCTGACTTACTGCAGCTGGAATATGCTTGTGCGTGTATGTACCAGTTGCCCCACAGTACTTGGGGATGCCGTTTAACAGCTGTGCACTGCCACTACTTGAACCATCGCTATATCTATGAGCTTTGTTTAAACAGAAAAAACTACTAGTAAGCCCAGTATCTTCAACTACAACTGTTTTAGCTCCTGCTTGTGTCGAAAGCAAAAAAAATATAGCTAACTTTGAAATAGCTAGACTTTTAAATTTCATTATAAATCCTTTATTATTTATTAAATTTGAAGTGTTTTGTACCCAAAAACATATTAATGCAGTTACAAAAAACAATCAAATGTTAAAATACATTTATATTTATGTTTATTGAACTGCTTTTATATAAACCCTGTAATAATTAAACACTTCATTTCAACACAAATAAATGAGCTCATACTCGAAGTAACTAACATCTACATTTTGCTTTTCACTCTATTGGTTGCAACGCTGTTGGCAGGGTCGTCTGGCCAAAAATGCTTAGGGTAACGACCTTTCATTTCCTTTTGCACATCGCGGTAACTGCTAGCCCAAAAGTGCGCTAAATCTTGAGTAAGTTGCAGTGAGCGTTTACCTGGCGATAGCAACTCCATAAGCAGTGGCAGTTTACCGTTGGCAAGCATAGGCGTACTGGTCAAGCCGTAAACTTCTTGCATACGCACGCTTAGCTTTGCGGGGCCATCAAGCTGGTATTCTATTTTTATATTTGAGCCACTTGGCACCGTTAAGCGCAGTGGTAACAGTGCTTTTAACGCTGCTTGTTGTTGCCAATCAAAACAGTTTTGTAATGCTTCAAAGTAGTTAAACTTTTTAAGCTGCGTGAGCGTTTTAATATCTTCTAAAAACACACCTAGCCACTGCGTTGCATTTTGAATAAGTTGTTGCTCATTTATTTTTGGGAATTTATCGGGCATTAAATTACTTGCTAAGCTCATACGTATCAGCAATTGCTGCGCATCAGGTTGCTCGTTAAATAATGCAAAACCGTGTTTAGCAAATAAGTTAAGCCACGCTTTAGCACGCTCGCTCTTATCTAGTTTTTGTTTACTAGGTTGGCTGGTGAGTGTTATAGCCCCGAGTTTCACTTCATCTTGATGAATAAAACGTGCTGATTTTTCGTCAAACTCACAGCGAGTAAGTTCACTAAATAAATGCGGTAAAAATTCTTGTAACTCAAATGGGTTAAGCGCAGTGGCTGTAAATATACGCCCTCCTTTGTGCCCGCCCATGGTTGCTATAGCTAAGTAATCGTCGTTGTGCCAGTAATCGGCATTTAACTCAGCACCTGCACCATTGGCGAGTAAATAACCATTACCGCGTTTTTTAGCAATACGATCGGGGTATGCCAATGCCACTAGCAAACTAATATAATGCGTATTTAATTCGCTGTTTTCGTCTTTTACTTTTAAACGGCTTTGCCAATATTTTAACTGTTGCTTAAATACCGGATGCGGACGTTGCTGTTGGCTATGCAACGCTAAACTCAACTCGTTTGCACTGTTTACTCGGCTCTCAAGTAATGCCACTAAATAAATAGCGAGCCTAAAAATACCAGGGAGTTGGTCATCAAGTATTTGTGCTTTTAATAGCATATGTGCCAAACGAATATCAGCACCAAATCCTAATATTTTACTGCCAAGCGGTGTAAGTTTACCTTTTTTATCAATAGCTTCTAGCATGTTAAGCAGGTTACTTGCTTGCTCGCCTTGTTGCTCAGTGGGTTTATCGAGTAAGGTTAGCTCATCAATACTGGCTCCCCACTGCTTTGCCTCAAGCATAAGTTGGCTTATGTCTGATGTGAGTATTTCGGGATTGTCGTGACTATTACGTCGCTCAAAGGTTTGCTTTGAGCCAATTCGATAAACAATGCCCGGCTCTATTCGTCCTGCACGCCCTGCACGCTGCACAGCAGACGAGCGCGATATACTTTGTGTTGTGAGCTCAGTAACACCTGTTTTTAAATTAAAGGTCGCTGCACGGCGCTTGCCGCTGTCAATTACAATGCGTATGCCTTCAATAGTTAAACTGGTTTCGGCTACATTGGTGGTAAGCACTACTTTGCGCATGCCGTTTGGTGCAGGAGCAATAGCAGCTTGCTGATTAGCTTTATCTTGCTCGCCAAATAGCGTTGCGACTATGCAGTTACTGGGTAAATCGTTCAGTGCTTGTTGCACACGTAGTATCTCAAATTGCCCAGGTAAAAACACCAATGCGCTGCCTGTTTGCTCATTAAGTGCTTGTTTTATTATGGTAGGAATTGCATCAAGCCAACGGCTTTCATCTTTTATGGGTATGTATATTTCGTCTATTGGGTAGCTGCGACCGCTTGATTGAATTACAGGGCAATCAAAAAACGCAGTGTAACGCTCAGTATCTAGCGTTGCCGACATAAGCATAATGGTTAAATCTTCACGCAGTGCACTTTGGGTCTCGAGCGCAAAGGCAAGTGAGGTATCGGCTGCAATTGAACGCTCATGAAATTCATCAAATATAAGTAAATCTATATCGCTTAATTCGGGGTCGTTTTGCAGCATACGCGTTAGCATGCCTTCGGTGACTATTTCGAGGCGCGTATTAGCACTTACTTTACTCTCGCCCCTAATCCGCAAGCCCACACTTTGCCCAACACTCTCGTTTTGGCACTTTGCTAAATAACTGGCAATATTACGTGCAGCTATTCGGCGAGGCTCTAGCATTACAATACGTTTAAAATGCCCGTCGCGCATAAGCTGTAACGGCAACCACGTAGATTTACCCGCACCAGGCGGCGCTTGTAATAACGTAATAGGATTACTTTGTAATGTAGTAACGAGTTGTTGATATATGTCTTGAACAGGCAGCACAGCTATTTACCCTAAATTGCTTTGCAGGCATTGTAACAAAAAACCAAAGCCTAGCTGCGGTTGATGTTTATTAATAATTGCTATTAACTACCCGATACTAGGGCGTGTTGATCTTTGCGGTATAAAAAACAAACAGCATGAGGATGAGGTATAATTGAATTCGCTAAAAAACGTTACACCGAACCCTCATG